>CAIVYX010000145.1 GCA_903910245.1 uncultured Opitutia bacterium
CCCAGTATGAGACCTCGAACTTCGCCCGCGCCGGCCATGCCTGCCGTCATAATCTGATCACGTGGGAGATGGGTGCATGGATCGGCTACGGTCCGTCCGCCTCGTCGCAGTGGGGCGCCCGACGCTGGACGAACCCCTCGAATCTCGATCAATGGATCAAGGGTATCGAAGCCAGCCAGCCCGTGCTCGAGCAAGTCAAGGACCTCAGCCCGGCCGACCTCCTCTGCGACGCACTCGTCTTCGGACTACGCCTCAACGCCGGCGTCGACCCCTTCGCGCTCGCCGCCCGCTTCAAGACGCCACTGCCGCAGGGCGTGCGCAAGCTCTTCGCCGACCTCGTCGAGGAAGGCCTCATGGAACTCGCTGGCCCGAACTTCCGCCTGACTGGTGAAGGGCGTATGCGGGCCGACGCCGTCGGCGTTGCCGTACTGGAGAAATTCGACTGATGGAATACGCCCTCGGAGCCGCCTTCTTCTATGCCTGGTCCGTGACCTGCGCCCGTCGTAGTTCCGCGCACCACGGGCCCGACCTCGCGAACCTCGGCCGCCTCCTCATCGCGGTGGTCTTCATCGGATTATTCGTCGCGTTCAGCGACCGGCATCCATTTTGCGCCGGCTGGGGCTGGCTGATCCTCGGCGGAGTCCTCGGGCTCGGCATCGGCGACATCGCCCTTTTCCACGCCCTGCCCCGCATCGGCGTCGGCCTGACGATGCTGCTCACCCAGTGCCTCGCGGCGCCGTTCGCGCTCATCCTTGAATATGAGGCGCTCGGACATTCTCCCAACGGGGCGCAGATGCTGGCCGCACTTGTCATCCTGCTCGGTGTCGCCGTCGCGCTCGGCGCACCGGCCGAAGGCGACCCCGCGGACCGCCGCACCGGCGTCTGGCTCGGCGTGCTCTCGGCCCTCGGACAGGCTTGCGGCGCGGTCAGTACCCCACTGACCGTCGAAGCGTGTCGGCGCGCAGGCGAATCCATGCCGGACGGCTTTGCGCAGGCTTTCGTGCGCCTACTCGGCGGCGTGCCCATCGTATTGCTCTTCCTTCTGTGGGCTTCGCGCAAGGAGGGCCTGTTCGCAAAGATCCGCCGCCCTTACGCCTTCGCCTCCGCTCCTTGGTGGATGCTCATGAACGGCATCGCTGGGCCAGCGCTCGGCGTGGCCTGCTATCAGTGGGCCCTCACGCAACACCCCGCCGCGCTCGTCCTGAGCGTAGTCGCTCTCTCGCCGCTCATCGGACTCGTGATGCAATGGGCCATCGAAGGGCAGCGCCCCTCGTGGCGCCTCTGGCTCGGCGGCGCGATCGCCATCGGCGGCGTGATCCTGCTGCGGGGACTCTAAGCCGAGGCCGCGTCGGCCTTGCGCTCGTGCGCATCGACCACGACCGTCGTGACGAGATCGGAGCCGACGTTCGTCATCGAGCGGGCCATGTCCAGAATCCGGTCCACGCCGAGCACGATGCCAATGCCTTCGGGCGGAATACCGAAGGTGACCAGCAGGCCGGCGATAAGCGGAAGCGATCCCCCAGGGATACCCGCGACGGCGACGGCGCTGAGCACGGATAGGAATAACAGTGTCAGCTGCTGCGCGATGGTGAGGTCGACGCCAAAGACCTGCGCGACGAAGAGCACCACACATCCTTCATACAATGCCGTACCGCTCATATTCATGGTCGTGCCGAGCGGCAGGACGAATCCAGCCACGCTCGGCTTGAGGCCAAGGGTGTGCTTGGAGCACTCCAATGCGGCCGGCAGGGTCGCGTTGCTCGAACTCGTCGAGAAGGCGGTGATCAGCACGCCGCGGATATCGCGGAAGAATTCCAGCGGCTTCCGATCCGTCCAGAGACGGAGCCAGAGCGACATCGTGCCGAAGAGGTGGAAGAGCATGACGGCGAGGCAGCCGAGGGCGAAGACCCCGAGGGCGACCAGGATATCCAAGCCGATTTTGACGATGACGCTATAGATCATCAGCGGCACGGCGTAAGGTGCGAGCTTCAGCGCAATCTGCACGATGCCGGTCATGAGTTCGGCGACCAGGTCGAGCGCCGACAGTAACTGCTGGCGCTTTGCCTCAGGGAGCTGAGTCCCGACGACGCCGACGAGTAGAGCGAAGAGGATGAGCGGGAGGACATCGCCGATGGTGCCGTTAGTGTGGCCCACAACGGCGCCGAAGAGATTCTTGGGCATGAACATCTCGACCAGACCGGCGAGATCGAGCGAGGGCGCGGCGTTAGCGATAGCGACGTGCTTCTGGGCGGCGCCCCCGAATTCCTGCATCAGCATCGTCTTCGCCGCAGGATCCAGGTGGTCGCCAGGGCGGAGGATATTCATCATCAGCAGGCCTAGGCCGACGGCGATGGCCATGTTGAGGAAGAACAGAGCGAAGGTACGTCCGGCGAGCGGCCCCAGGCGATCGAGGCGGCCCAGCTGGGCGACGCCGGCAGCGAGTGAGGCGAACACCAGCGGGATCACCACGAAGAAGAGCAGACGCAGGAAGACCTGACCGAAAGGGTCGAAGACATTCGTCGCGACCTTGCGCATGAACACCAAGGCCGACGGCGAATAGTGGCCAACTCCAAGGGTGATAAGGCCGGCGATAACGCCGAAGAACAATCCGTAGAGGATACGGTTAGCGAGAGGACGATTGGTTTCGGCCATAGGGAGGGGTGGCACACTTTTAGGAGCGACCCTTATGGGATTCCACTTTAATCAACCATGACCCCGATGAAAGCCCTGCCCTGCCTCCTGATCGCCTGCCTGAGCCTTGGTGCCGCCGAAGCCGAGCCACCCAAGCCAAAGCAGACTATGCCCGTGCCCTCGGCCGAAGAAACCCTGGGATGGAAACCGATGTTCGACGGCCAGAGCCTCAAAGGTTGGACCGGCGACCCGAAGTATTGGCGCTGCGAGGGCGGCGCAATCGTCGGCGAGATCACCCCGGAGACCATCGTGAAGAACAATACCTTCATCATCTGGGACGGCGCCCTGCCAGGCGACTTCGAGCTCAAGGCGGAATACCGGATCTCCGAACGAGGCAACAGCGGCATCAACTACCATAGCGCCGACGTCGCCGGCCTGACCTTCGCGCTGACCGGCCCGCAGGCGGACATCGACGGGCAGAATAAATACACTGGGCAGAACTACGAAGAACGTGGTCGCACGTTCAACGCCCTCCGCGGCCAGATCACCCGCATCCGCCCAGGCCAGAAAGCCGAAGTCATCGGTTCGGTCGGCGACCCGAAAGAACTCGCGGCCTTCATCCGCAACGGTGACTGGAACGAATACCACCTCATCGTCCGCGGCGGCACGCAGGTTCATATCCTCAACGGCCATGTCATGAGCGTGGTCATCGACGACGATGTCGCCGCCCGCCATCCCGAGGGCAAGTTAGGCGTCCAGGTGCACGTCGGCCCGCCGATGAAGGTCGAATACCGCAACCTGCGCTTCCGGCACCCCCTGAGCTCGGATAAGCCGTTGCCCTCTGGCGGGGGTCGAATTAAATAGGCCCATGAGCCGCCCCGCCCTTCTCTTGCTATCCTTGCTGGGCTTGTGCCCAGGCCTACTCGCAGCCTCGAACGGCGGCTGGACTGAACAAAGCCCACGAGAAGAGATCCGCCCGGCGTTCTCGCGCAACGGCGACGCCTTGGTCATCTCGCACGACGCGCGGGAAGGCCTCGATGGCTGGTATCAGCAGACCTTCGCCGTGCAGGGTGGAGATTTCATGAAGTTCAGCGCCACCCGCATGACCACTGGCGTCGAGAATGCGCGCCACAGCGGCCTCGTGCGCATCGTCTGGACCGACGCTAAAGGAAAGAACGTCGTCTCGGCGACGCCGGGCGCGACGGCTGAGCCCGAGCATCCGCACGACGGAACCTTCGACGCCCAAGGCCGATCTATCGTCGCCGGAATCTATCAGGTGCCGCCCAAGGCCACGCAGGCGACCATCGAACTCCATCTCCAGCACGCACCGAAGGGACGCGTCGAATGGAGCAGTATCGTCTTTGAAAAGTCCTCGGCTCCGGCGTCCCGCAAGGTCCGCCTTGCGACCGTCCAATACATGCCGACCGGTAAGTCGCCGCGGCAGAACTGCGAAGAATACGCCCCGATGATCGTCGAAGCCGCCAAGCAAAAGGCCGACCTCATCGTCCTCGGCGAGACCGTGCCCTATGTGCGCACGAAACTATCGCCCGCTGAGTGCGCCGAGCTGATTCCTGGCCCCACCACGGAATACTTCGGAGGCATCGCCAAGCTGAACGGCATCCACATCGCCCTTAGCCTCTACGAACGCGAAGGCCACCTCGTCTATAATACCGCGGTGCTGCTGAGTTCGGAAGGTAAGCTGCTCGGAAAGTACCGCAAGGTCTGCCTGCCGCATGGCGAGGTCGAGAAAGGCGTCGCGCCTGGCACCGACTACCCCGTCTTCGATACGAAGTTCGGCAAAGTCGGACTGATGATCTGCTACGACGGCTTCTACCCTGAAGTCGCCCGTGCCCTGACCGCCAACGGCGCCGAAGTCATCGCCTGGCCCGTCTGGGGCTGCGATCCGTTGCTCGCCCGCGCCCGCGCCTGTGAGAACCGCGTGTACGTCGTCAGCAGCACCTTCACCGACCCGAAGAACGACTGGATGATCTCCGCGGTCATCGATCCCGCCGGCAAAGTCTTAGCCCAGGCGAAGGAAAGCGGCAGTATCGTCGTCTCCGAAGCCGATCTCTCGAAGCCGCTCGTGGGGCCTTACAACCTCGGCGACTTCCACGACATCGTGCAGCGTCACCGCCCGGGGTCGCAGAAATAAACCTAGGCTAACTCCGCCGAAATCGCATCCCA
>CAIVYX010000146.1 GCA_903910245.1 uncultured Opitutia bacterium
CCGCTGGCGACATGCCCGGCGAGGCGTGCAGTGGCCTCGGCGATGGATTCCTCGGCCGGGTAGGCCTGGGCGACCGCTTCCGTGGCCTCTAGGATGGCGATCAGGGACGTTTCATCGCCGGGCTTAGCCTTACCCCGATACTCGACCACTTGACGGCCTCCTGGGCCATTCTCGGTGAGGGTAAAGAGCCCGCGGACCTCCTCCGGGGAGGCGGTGCCCAGCTTGTTGGGCAGGTAGAACCAGGCGCGGATGGTCTTCTTGATGCCGGCGGCCTGCAGGGCCTGGCGGGCGACATGCACCTGGTAAGCCAGATCGACCACATAGGGCTGCCACTCCTTCTTCAGGAGTTCCTTCTGGTCGGCGGCCAACTTGGACTCCACCTCAGCGGAGGCGGATTTGATCTCGATCAGGTCAAGGGTGTCGCCGGTCACGCGGATGATGTCCGATCGAGCCATCAGGCTGCCGACGGCGAAGGTCGCCTCGTGCAGGGTGCAATCGCCCGCCTTGATCTTGGCCAGAGTCCGTGCGGAGGCGTCGGTATGGCTCTCCTTCGGGACATGCATGTCCTCGCCTGGGTAATACACCTTCACCAGCTTCTCGAACATGTACCCGCCCCGAGCGAGCTGCTGCATGTACTCGTTCCCATCCGCCTGCCGCGGCAAAGCCGGCCGGGCCAGCGCATGCTTCAGTTTGATCGGACACGTCAGCCCCAGTTTGAAGAGAGATTTGGAGAGGGAGGGAGCAGACATTTCCATAGGTATGGGTTACTGGTGGCCTAGGTGCAAGGGGGAGGGCGGCGGTTGGAATTCGAGGGCTGTTAATAGATACTTTTGGGTGTTAACATTATGTTGACATGGGAGTGAAGTGTTTAATTATGGGGAAAATACCCAAATTAGGCCGCTTAACGCTAAAAACCCATGACCGACCAGATATCACGATTTCGTCCCGGGCTATTGAAGTTCGAGGGCGAGCTTGCGCCGGTGAACGAGGTTCTGGCGTTGCTGCGCGCCGCCGGGGGGCGTCCGTTCTTCATGGGCGGATGCGTCCGTGACGCGCTGCTGGGTATCGGCTCCAAGGATTTCGATATCGAGGTCTTCGGCCTGAGCGTGGCTCAGATCCAGAAGGCGCTGTCCGCCCGGTTCGAGATCATCTCGGTCGGCGCCGCCTTCGGCGTCATCAAGCTGAAGGATCTGCCAGTCGACGTCTCGGTCCCGCGTCGCGAGAACCGCGTCGGGGCAGGGCACCGCGATTTCGAAGTCTTCGTCGATTCGACGCTAACGCCGAAGGAAGCCGCGGAACGCCGTGACTTCACGATCAACGCTATTGGCTGGAACGATGCAAACGGAGAGCTACTGGATTTCTATGAGGGAGAACGTGACCTGAAGGCCGGCGTGATTCGTCATGTGTCGACGAAGTTCGCCGAAGATCCACTGCGCGTGCTGCGCGCCATGCAGTTCGCCGCCCGTTTTGAATTCACCGTCGCGCCGGAAACCGTCGCCGTCTGTGCGACATTGCATCCCAACGACCTGCCGGCCGAACGCCTGTATGAAGAATGGTCGAAGCTGATCCTGAAAGGCCGTAAGCCGTCGCTGGGACTGAAGTTCCTGCGCGAGTGCGGATGGTTGCAGTATTTCCCAGAGCTCGCCGCCATCGTCGACGTCCCGCAGGACCCGGTCTGGCATCCGGAAGGCTGCGTCTGGACGCACACCCTGCACTGCATGGACGCGTTCGCGAAGAAGCATATCGGTGACCCGCGTGAAGACCTGGTCGTCGGCTTCGCCGTGCTGTGCCATGACCTAGGCAAAGCCGTCACCACGGTCATGTCCGAAGGACGGTGGCGTGCGCTGGGCCACGAGGAGGCAGGCGTGCCGATCGCCCGCCAGTTCCTGGGTCGCCTGACTCGGGAGCAGGGGCTGATCGACGAGGTCGTCCCGAATGTCGCCAATCACGATAAACCGTCGGCGTTGTTCCGCGCCCAGTCCGGCGATAACGCCGTCCGTCGTCTGGCCCTGAGGGTCGGGCGCATCGACCGCCTGTTGCGCGTCGACCTGGCTGACCGCCAAGGCCGTCCGCCGCAGGTCGTCGGGGACACCACCGATCATGGCGCCTGGCTGCTGGCCAAGGCCCAGGGCATGAACCTGGATAAGGGCGTGCCCAAGCCGATCATGCAGGGCCGTCACCTCGTCGCCCGTGGCCTGAAGCCGGGGAAAGAATTCAAGCGCATCCTGGACGCCGCCTTCGATGCCCAGCTGGAAGGCGCCTTCGCCGACGAAGTCGCTGGCAACGTCTGGCTGGACACGTATCTGGCCGGGCCAGATTTTGCCTCCAATAATTCTTGAAGGACATTTACCCTCCGATTTAAGACATCTCCATGAGCATGAACCTCGAACTCGCGGATTCGCGTGATGACAACGCGGCCGCGGCGGCCTTCCATGATTGGGCCAGGAATCTCGGCTATAAAGTCACCTTGCGGCCTGACGGCGCCGCGGTCGGCATCCGTGGCCGCTATAACTTCAACGCCTATTTCCGCTGTGGCACGGGCATGAAGCGTCTCATCATCAACTGCTTCTTTCCGTCGGGCTCTGGTCCGGCGGAGATGGCCGCCCGCTGCGAGCTGTCGAACCGCATCAACGGAGCCTTCAATATCGGCACGTTCTGGTTCGACAAGGATGGCGACTTCGCCTGCCAGTTCGTCCTGACCTTCGATGAGACGCTGACCCCCGTGCTGTGGCGTGATTTCTTCGACCATGTCGAGGCGGGCGTCACGCAGGTGATCCAGCACTACGCCGAGGACTTCAAACCCTTCATGGCCTGACCCGATGAACCTGGATCTCACCGACGTCGACGACAACGAAGAGGCCACGCGCGCATTGCGTGCATGGTGCCAGCAGCTCGGCTATCGGGTCAAAGACAGCGACGGCGACGTCAATTTCGTCATCCTCGGCGCCCGGCGCTGGATCGTCGGCATCAAGGCGAACCGTAACGGCAACCATCGTCTGTTGGCGACCTGCATCTTCGGCACGGTCCCCGGCGCCATGAGCCGTGAGGAGTGGCAGAAATTCTGCAACGACCTCAACGCTCATCTCAATATCGGAAAGTTCTGCCTCAACGGCGCGGACACGTTCGAGAGCCAGTTCAGCCTCTACTTCTTGGAGAGCCTGAATCCGGTCCTCTTCCGTAATTTCATCACTTCGATCGACGAAGCCTTGGCTTACGTCCTGAACGAGCATCGCGTCGTCCTAGGGGCGGCCCTGGAGTGAAAACCATGGGCCTGAAACTGATCTTAGAGGGCGGGATGGACAGCGAGGCGGCCGGCCTGGCTTTGGCCAAGTGGGCCGGTGATATCGGCTTCCGCGTGAAGGCCATGTCCTCGCCCGAGCGCTTCGGGCTTCGTTCCCGGTATAACTACACGGTCACCATGGCGGGGACGGCCGAGATGCGACGCATCATCCTGATCGCGGCGTTCAACGGCAGCCCGAACCATCGCGATCCCGACGGCAAGGTGCGTTTCGCCAACCGGATCAACATGGACTATAACGTCTGCAAGCTGGCGTTCGACCAGGACGGCGCCTTGTACCTGGAGTTCGTGCTCTATGTCGAGGGCGAGTTGACGCCCACGTTGTGGTCCACCTTCATCGCCAAGGCGGACGAGGGCATCGCTTGGCTCCACTCGAAGCACAAGGCGGAGTTCGACGACCTGATCGCTTAGGCTGAGGTCTCGCCCTGACTTTCCGGGTCGCCGCCGAAATCCCGGCGGCGTTCCGCCCGTCGCTTGCGCATGAACTCGTCGAAGGCTTCCTTGGTCTCACGTTCCGATTCGGGCGTCAGGCCTCCCTTGATGGCATCCATGATATGCTCATGGTAGTTGTCGACGGTGTCGGTGAGGTCATTGACGCAGCGCATCAGTTGTCGTCGCGTCAGTTTGGAGTCTTCGATGGGGAATTCGATGATCGCCTGGATATCGCCGTCGTCCGGATCGTACTCGAACTGGGCCATCTTCGTCATGTGGCTGACCTGCAGCAGCGTCTGAAAGAGGGCGAGCTTGTTGAAGGAGTTGCCGTTGGGGTCGAACTTATAGGCGCCGGGGGCCCCGATCTTGAGGAACTCGCCTTGTTCTTCCACGGCGATGAAGAGCCGCAGGCGGTTCTCCTTCTCCGGGTTACGGTAGCGCTTAAGGGTGAAGCCGGTATGCAGGAAGTTCGCGCCTTCACGGTGCTGATACTTCAGCTTTTCGGCGTCGAGGAACTCTTTAATTTCTTCAATGCTGGTGGGCATGGGGTAGCTGGTTGGGTGATCGGATATGCTTGCCCTATGTTTTAGGGGCTCAAGCGATTTTAAGAAAAACCTTGAAAATGCCGATATAAGTCCGACTCAAGCAATCTGCGTACAGTCCGGTCCGAGCGAAAGCGGACCGATCTCCCGGAAGCTGTTCCGGGAGACGCCGAGCTGCTCGCAGACTCCCCGCATCAGATGCTCGAGAGCCGAGGCGTCCGTGAAATCGTTGGGGACCTTGCCGAAGTTGTTGCGGCCGTTGCCGAAAAACATGGCGGAGAAGACCTCGGCCGGCTCCTTGGCCTTGCCGGTGAGGGAGTCCCAGAAGCCCTGAGGCTTCATCTCGCAGGTGAATTCGGTGTACTCGAGGCAGAACGCGTAGATGGGGCGCGAGGAGGGGCCGTGCGGATTACGGGATTTCCGATAGAAGACCGAGGCGGAGTAGAGGTATTCGATCGGACAAGGGTCGAAGCGGTTCTCGCTCATCACCTGGGCCATCTGCTTCACGACCAGCGGGTAACTTTCGAAGACGACGTAGAATTCATCATTCGCGAGGATGCAGCCCTTCGGGTTGCGGTGGCGTAGCTTGCTCGAGAAGGCGAACGGCAGCGAGGGCATGCTGAATTGATCGATAAGCTTGTGTTCCATAGGAGAAATAGGTCAGGGGATTAGCGCGGCGGCTTGCTTGCCTAGTTCAATTTGCCGCGGCGTCATGGTGGAGGCCAGGTGGCGGAGATTACCTTCGGACTGGGTGCCGCCCTTGCGGATGGCGGCGGTCCAGAGCGCATAGGCACGCACCGGGTCTTGGACGAGGCCGTCTCCGGTGGCGTGAAGGATCGCTAGACTGTTAAGACATTGGATATCCCCTTGGTCCGCGCCTAGTTTGAGGTAGCGGGCGGCCATGGGGCTATCCTTGGGTACGCCATCACCCTTGACGCATTGAAGCGCGAAGTTGAACTGCGCCATAGGATCGCCTTGATCGGCCGCGGCGCGGAACCAGCGCGCGGCCTGTGTCATGTCGCGCTGGAGCCCCTTTCCATGCGAGTACTTGATGCCTAGATTATATTGGGCCTTACGGTGACCGCGTTCAGCGGCTTGCTGATACCAGCGCGCAGCCTCGAAGTCATCGTGCGGATGCTCCTCGATGACGTCGTAAAGGTTGCCGAGATTGCACATGGCGTCGGCATGGCCCTGGTCAGCGGCCAGTTTCCACCAATGCCGGGCCTGCGCGAAGTCCTGCGGCCGACCCTGGCCGCGGGCGTGGAGCACGCCGAGGCGCGTCTGTGCCAGGGGGTCGCCCGCGTTGGCCTTGGCCTCGACGGCGCTGTCATCCATCTTTGAGTAGAAGTCCATGGGTTAGGTCAGTCGAGGTAAGGGGTTCGCTTGATCGACTTACGAAGGACCTCGGCGCGGGCACGGGCCGAGGATTGCTGCCCCGAACTGAGTTCTCTCATGAGGTTCATCTTTGGTACGGCCGTCTCGTCAGATTGTTCGCTGGCGAGCATGTACCAAGCCAAGGCCTCGATCTTGTCCTCGGGGACGCCCCGTGCGAGATGGTAGAATTGCCCCATCATGCCCATGGCGCGAGGTTCGTCCGTGTTGGCCGAACGGAGGAACCATTCTCGGGCTTGCGCGTAGTCTTGGGGTACGCCGTTTCCGTAGTAATAAGAAATACCAAGATTACCGAGCGCGGCGTAATGATTCTTCGCCGCGGCCAATCGCCAGAGCCGGCAGGCTTCGACGGGGTCGATCTTGCCGAGATCGCCGTTCACATGACAGACGCCAAGGTTATAAAGTCCTTCGGCGTTCCCGAGGGCGGCGGAGCGGGCGTACCATCGCCTTGATTCGACGCCATCGATGGTCACGCCTTCGCCATGCGCCAGTCGCCAGGCCAGCGCGTTCATCGCATAGGCGTCATTCTTGGCCGCCTGTGTCTGGAGCTCGCTCAGAGAGGCTTTGTCGTAGTTGAAGTCAGGGTCACGCATGGGGTCACGTAAGTCTTTCCCACTCGGAGTCGGCGACGATGTCCATCATCGGCGTGTCGTCATCATGGAGGCACATCCAGATCTGGACGCGGGTGCGTCGATTGCGGAATTTGCCGAATTGCAGGAGGTCGGACGGTCGAGCGGAGACGCCGACGCTCTCGCTGTTGATGATGACGCGCCAATCAGGGTCGGCGCCTTTCTGCATCGTCATGGCGACGACCTTCATGCCGGCCCGGGAGGCGCAGGCCGAGAAGAGCGCCTGGGCTTCGTTCGAGCCATCGGCCATCGCCGTGAGCTCGCTGCCCGCCTCATGGAAGGGGCTGATGTCGCGGAGTTCCAAGGTGGGATAGATCTCGCGGACGCATCGACTGATGCGCGCGTGGATTGGTTGCGCCCGTCCCTGGAAATAGGGCAGCATACGCTCCTTGATCGAAGGCCCGAAGAGTGCGTCGAAGAGGCCCATGCGGAGACTAGATCTGGTCGACGATCTCGCCTGTCTTCGTGTTGCGGAACTTGCCGTCAGGGAGCATCTCGAAGGAGACGTTCACCTCGTCGGAGTCGAAGATGTATTGGTAGAACTGGATTTTCTTGAGTCGCGGAAAGGCGTCGAACTGGGCGGTGCGGCCTTCGCGGTCATGAGATTCGCGAAGGATGCTCACGCGGACGTCATGGCGGTAGGTGCCGGCATGATACTGAGCCCGGGTGGTCGGATCCGAGAGGCAACGGTAGCCTTCTTCGACGATGTCCAGCATGAACCCTCCTTGCCGGCGGGCTTCGCCGATCACCGACTGGTAGGCCCGGTCGATGTCGGCCTGGCTGCTCTGCGGGGTGGCGTTGAGGAAGACGTAGTATTCGTTGTAGTCTCGCATCGGGGGTGGGGTACGAGCCAGATTCTTCGTTCGTGCAGGCCAGTCGCAAATCTATTGTACTTTTTTGTGTAAAGATTTTGTCAAAATACTCGGCCCGTCCGGCCGGGGTTGACCGAGGTCCGGCCGGGGCTTTGAATCCAGCGATGAAAGACCCGGGTGAACTGATCTGCATGGTGCTGGCCGGCGGCTTCGTCCTGCTGGTGATCAATGCCAAGGCCGAGCGGGCCGGCGGATGGGGTAATTATCTCGGCGGATGCCTCGTCGCCGTGGGCGCGATGTTCGTCCTCGGACTCATCATCAGGGCCTGCAAGGCGATCACCTGACCATGCCCGCCAATCCTGATTACCTGGCCTTTTCCACTCGTCAGCGGATCACCGCGGCGATGCAGCGAGGGGATGAGGAGAGTCGTTTCCGAGTCATGATGGCCTGGACGTATTTCGCGATCGTACGCGAATCCATGCTGGCCACCTGGCCCGACCGTTATGCTTTCCGGGCCGGCTTCCGCCGGGAGAATACGGATGTCGCCGCCTTCGCCAAGCAGCTCGCCGGAGCCTACCTATATGACTACGATATCGGCTTCGGCGGTCCGGATGACTTGTCGGGCCCTTTGTTGGATTTTCTACGCGAAGAAACCCAGGCGTTCGCGAAGTGGGCCGAATCCGCCCAAGGCCAAAAGGGCATCGAGCTTTGGCGGGCTCCGCATCCCTTGATACCCGCTGTCTTTGCCTGGTATGACGACCTGTCGCCGTCGGCCCCTCGTCAGCGGTGGTTCAAGGTCACCTGCGCCGAATCACGGCATGCTGAGTTGTTCGCCGACTTGGCCGAGTGGCAGGTGGACGGCTAGAGTTTTTTATAAGATTGGCACAGGGAGATGCCTGCGGGAGCATCGCCGCTCCTTCGCTCCGGCATGAACGTCTACGCCTACATCGCCGCCGCCTTAGTCCTCGCCGGGGTCGGCGTCTATCTTTACCTGTGGCGAAAGGATAAGGCAGACGAGACCCCGCCGCCATCTCCGCCTCCGCCCCGGGGGAACGCGCGCCCACCGCCCACCTCGAAGTCCTCGGCCCCCAAGAGCGCCGAGCAAGTTTTCAGGGAGACGTTCCCAGGCATGCGCGTCCCCCCGCCTACGTTCATGCCGTTCCGTATCCGTGCGGAAGCGTGTCAGCTACGTGAAAAGGTCTCGGGGGAGCAACAGCCTGGGCTAAGGATCGATGTCTGCGGCGGCATCGAGGTCGCGAAGGAAATGGAAGTAGACTTGATCGTCACGATGGAGGATGTGACCGACGGGGGGCCGCAGCCGGTGTACGCCACCCAGGACCGCTATCAGGACGAACAGACCGGCCAGTTCGTCCTACGTACCACGATGGGTAAGGTGACCCAACCAGGCCGGCCGGATTCCGGATGGACCTCCGTCGGGGTGATTCCATTCACCAACATCCGCGCCCCTAAGTCAGGAGGCCGGATATTGCGGATCAGCTGCCTGGCGGTTCCTGCGGCGATCTCTGGCCTGACCGTCGTCGACGAGCGATTGCGATCAGGCATGCTGGCGGCGGCGACGATCAATTTTGAGGTGACCCTGGTCCGTAAGGGGTACGTCGAGCAGCGTTTCGCCCGCCAGAACGCCGCCGGCTTGGTCGTATGTCTCAGCTTCGCTTTCGCCACGCATGCCTTCAGGGATGCCCATAGGGCCGAGTCCTTCGCCAGGGTCTGGATGGACCGCCATCTCGCCCAGATGAAGGGGGAGGACGACGGGCTCGTCGCGCAGACCCGCGTTTCGATGGAGGCTGCCTTCGCCATGGCTCAGATGACGAAGTCGGATCTCCGGGTGGCCTGTCGCGAACTGCTGGCCTACGAGGTCGCGGGCATGGCGCAGGAAGGACTGGGTCTTTGCGTCGAGATCAGTCGCAGCGAGGAGATCATCCCCGCTGACATCATGATCGAACTCAAGGCCCTTTGTCGCGAGCTGGGTCTAGGCCTTGATGCGTTACAACGCCACGCCTCCGCCAGCGCTCCCGGGGCCGCCGCGGATGATGACCAGGAGTGCGCCACGCTGGTCGGCCTTGATCTCCGTTGGGAATCGCGACGAATCCGGCGACACCTGCTCGATCAGTTCATGAAGTGGAATTCACGTCACCCTAAGGATCCGGCGGAACGTGAGACGATTACCCGACGGCTTGAAGCCATCGCGAAGCTCAGGCAGCGCTATCTCTGAGCCTCGATCCAAGCTAGGCTTGGGGCTGGACGATCGTGATGCCTTGCTGTCGGCTGAGGCCGTCCAGCTGCAGGAGGAGCGGCTTGATCTCGTCGCTCGTTCCTGCGACCGACTGCAGGTAGACGCGCGTGTGACCCGGGGCCAGTTCGCAGGCTTCCTGCAAGGCGAAGAGGAGCTTCTCGTTGCTGACGCGCAAGCGGTCTGGTTCCGGGGTCTCTTCGATCACGATGCTCAGGCATCGTTTGATGATCTCGTCGGGCGCGGTGCACAGGCCGTGGCGAAGGTTCGCAAGGCGTAGTTTGATGCCGCGGGAGGCGACGAAGGCGCAAAGCCAACCGCTAAGCTTGTTGAGCTTCTCGGCGATCAGCTGGTTCGCATGATTATCCAGCAGGCGGTCGAGCTCCGATCCGAGCGACGCGTTGACCTGGGCGATGGGTTCGCCGCCGGACTGGCCGATCGCGGTACGATAGGCATCGGAACCATAGAACTGGATCAAGGACTTGGCGCGCATCCCGGTAGGGGGGTGCGTCGCCTGCAGCCACATCGCGGTCGTATCCGAAGCCTTGGAGGCCTCGCGCCATTGCGCCACGACCGCCGTGGCATCCATGCGCAGGTGCTTGCTGGAAAGGCCGCTCAGGCTTTTCAGTTCCGCGGAGACCATCTTGTCGACGCTTCGGCAGGCGATCAGGCCGATGCGGTCCATGGTGAATTCGCTGTAGCGGGAGATCATGCACCCTTCGAGATTGGGAGTCAGCTGACGGACGTTCGCTTCCGGGAAAAGATAGTGGCCGAGCTCATGGCCGACGACGTAGGCGAGTTCGTCACGGTCGGAGATCTCGACCAGGTAGGAGTTGAAGATCAGCTTGGCACGTCCTCCGTCACGGCTGCTGAAGGCGTTGTTCTCGTTTTTCGGCCGGACATACACGTCGAGGATCTCGCGAGGGAAATCGAGATTGTGGCAGGCGAGCAGCACGGCGTCCTCCATCGTGGGGGTGAGCTCGGCGGTCACCCGTAGCATGTGGGATGAGTAGGAACCGTCGCGCGGGGTAGCCGTCATCGCCAGCTCCTTGGTGAGGCTGCTCGGCGGGACGCGGAACAGGCAGGGGGTAAGGCGCTCCCGGCAGAGCTTCACCTTGGCTTGGGCGTCATCCATATTTCTTGCGAAGGCGGGCGACGGCTTCGATGCAGTCCTGGTAGCGCTGACGTTTTGACGCGTCGCGCTCGGTCGTGAGCATGCTGTTATATCGGGCGAAGATCTCGCGCAGCTTACGCTTAGCTTCGGCCGGAGGGAGGCCGGCATCCAGCCCGACCAGCAGTTCGTCGCTGAGTTCGCCGTCTCCACCGAGCGTCGTGGCTTTCGGCGTATGTTTGTCGGTCAGGCCCTGCAGGTCTTGGGCGGAGATACCCAGTTGGTCCCCGATCATGCGAAGCAACCGCATCTCCGCCTGATCGATGACGCCGTCCGCCGCCATGATGATCGTACACAGTTCCAGCGCATCGTAGGAGGCGTTCTTGATGGGCGAGGCGCGGAGCAACCGCGCCGCCGAGGCTACGTCGAGCGAACGGGCACCGGCTTCGGAGACGGCGACGGTCATGGCGGAGTTAAGTTTTTCCTTCGCCGCCAGCTGTTCGTCATCGTCAAGCCGTTCGACACGTTGCTTGAGCCACGTCTTGATCGCGGACGCCTCCGCTCGCGCGAAGTCGCCATCGGCGTGGGCCATGGCGATCCCGAGACGCAAGGAGAGGGTCAAGGCTTCGACACGCTTATCTTTCCATTCCTTGTAGCCTGTATCGTTGTTCGTGATGCGGATGTTACAACTGTCGGCCACGAGGCCTTTACGAAGGCTCGGCGCGGTTTTCTCCGTCATGTAACAGTAGAAACGGATGTTGCGCGCGCCGCTGCGGGGGAAGGAAAGGGCATCCAGCGGGGCCACGCCGAGTTCGACCCAATCGGTGTAACCCTGGTTCGGGGAAAGGCTTCCGGCGTTCTGGACATTCTGGAAGGTCGGATTCTCGTGGTGCTGAAAATCCGAGATGCTGCAGAAGATCGGTTCTCCGTTCGAGTCATCGGTCACGTCTTCCGCCCAGGTGATGAATTGGATTTCCATCGTCCGGGTTACCGGCAGCAAGCCACGGCCTTCGACCGAGATGACCCGGAGGTCCTTGTTCTTGCCGCGCATCACCTGGATGGCGCGGACCTCGAATCGACTCATGTTGGAACTGGGGCGGCCGCCGCCATAGGTATTTCCGGAGCTGGAAGAGCTTGAGGAAGAGGAACTGCTGTCTCCGCTGAAGAAGTTCTTGATCGCGCCGATGATGCCGAAGACGATGACGGCGCCGCAGATGAATTCCATGAAGGTTTAGTCGAGGGTGTAGTCCTTGATATTCACTCCGCCCGCAGGCTTCTTGCCGCCGGCCGGGCCTTTCTTGTCGAGGGTCACGCTCAAGGACTTGCCCGAAAGAATGTCGAGGATCGTGCACTGCATCACCCCGTTCGTGTCATAGGTGTAGCTGACCTTGATCTCGGTGTCTTCTTTGACGATAGGCAGCTCCTTGAGGTAATCCGTCCAGATGATGTCGACGAAGTCGGGGTCCGTCTGTTCGGAGCCGGACTGGGTGATCTGGACCTTGATGTTGTCGCCTTGGTGCACCCCGCGAGAGAAGCTCTTGCTTTCGGTGCAGGGCAGAGGTCGGTCCTTGGCGATGATGGTATCCACCATCAGCTTGCCCGAGGCGCGGTCGCGGAAAGTGGTACCGAAGAAGTGCGGTGTCACGTCCTGGACCTTCTTGGCGCCGACGGCGACCGTCTGGGCTCCGGAAAGCTTCGTCTTGTTACGGATGGCGGCATACATGCAGGCTCCGAGGGCGACGGAGCCGACCGGGTCGCGGCTGATGGGCTTGATGCCTAGGTGACGTTCGACGCTCTGAGCGACGGCGGGGACGAGGGTCGATCCGCCTGCAAGGAAGACACCGGCGAGGTCCTTGGCCTCGATTTTCGCGTTATCCAGGGCAGTGTCCACGGCCAGTTCGGCTTGGGTGATCAGGGTAGAAATGGCTTCGTTGAATTCGTTACGGGTAATCTCGGCGCGAAGCGTACCGCGATCGGTCTTGAGAGGGACGGAGACGCGCTCCCGGCTGGAGAGGGTGACCTTGAGCTGTTCGACGTCCCAGCGGGTCAGCTGCACCTCGCTCATCGTCTCTTTGCCGCGGAACTCCGCGCCCGTCAGCTTGGTGTATTTCTGTCCGATGAGCCCGATGAGTTTCTCGTCGAGGTCCTTGCCGCCGAGTCGCTGGACGCCCATGCTGGTCAAGACCTTGATGTCATCTCCGTCGACTTCGAGGATCGTGGCATCGAAGGTGCCGCCGCCGAAATCGTAGATGAGGTATTTGCCTTTCAATTTGGACGGGGCGCTGCTGGCGTAGTAGATCGCCGCGGCCGTGGGTTCGTTGACGAGGGCATCATTGCCAAGGCTGAACCCCGCCTCTTTGGCGGCATTGATCGTGTTGACGCGGGCTTCGTCGGAGAAATTAGCGGGAATCGTGATGACGACCGCGTCGATCGGCCCGTTGTTGGCTTCGAAGTGTTCGCGGACCTGCCGGAGGACGAGCGCGCTGAAATCGCGAGGATGCCATTCCTTGCCATGGACTTTATGGACCACGGTGGCGTCGCCCATATCACGCTTGAACTCGATGAAGATCTCGTCGTCCTTGGCGACGCCGAACATCTTCTTGGCTTCGGTGCCGACGATGACCGAGCGGTCGCCTTCGAACCACACGGCCGAATGCGTGAGGAGCTCGTTATCCTTGTTCTTGTAGATGATGGACTCGCCCGAGTTGCTCAGGTGGGCGAGCAGGGTGGTGGATGTTCCGAGGTCGATACCGATGATGTTGGCCATGGTCAGAGTTTGTAGACGTTGATTTTTGAGGGTGAGATGAAATGGGGTTTGCCGTCCTCGTCCTTGGCGTAGAGGCCGGTCGAGACGACGTCCTTGACGGTGCCAGCGGCGGTGGCCTCGACGGTATTTTCGCTTTTAAGGATGACGAAGCTTCCGGGGGGCAGGGAGGCGACCGCCGAGCCCACCTGGATGCAGTGATGTTCCAAGCCGAGGTCCCCGACGGCGGCTTCGATCTCCTGTCGCAGTTGGTCCACGGCGTCCGCGTGGGTCAGTTTGCCGTCTTGCAGGAGCTTGAGCGTGAAGGCGAGGGTCTCGTTGATGGTGGCGAGCCGGGAGAGGCTGCGGCGGAACTCACGTTCGGTCAGTTTGGCCTGCAGCTTGTCGATTGAGACTTCTTTGGAGCGGAGTTGCCTAGTGAGTTCGATGACCGCTGCATGGAGAGATTGCTCGTTCGACAGGTGGTCATCGGTTGATGGAGACGAATTTTTCACCTCAAGCGATTCGGCTTTTTCCGTAGCTTCGCACACATTGTCGCCGAACTGGCTGGGGCCGCTCAACAAAAGGCCGGCGGTCAGCCAGAGGACGAGTCCAGCAGTTACCCAGACACCGGTTTCCAAGCCGATTTCCTTCCCTGCGAGGCATGACAGGCTGAACGCCAAAACGGCGAAGAACAATGAGGCGAACCAGTTGGCCATGGTCAGAGTTTGAAGACGCGGAGCTTGGCTGGCGCGATGAAGACGGCTTTTCCTGAGTCATCCTTGATGAAGACCGCATCGCTGAGTGATTCCTTCACGGTGCCAGCCGTCGCGGGGGATTCCGACGGAAACGCGGTCAGGATTGTGAAGCTGCCGTTGGGCAGTTCGGCGATACGCGCGCCGGCGGGGATGTGGAGGACCTCCATACCTAGGTCGGCGATGGCCGCTTCGATTTCCATGATTAACTGCTGCAGGGCTTCCTTGTCCTCGAGCTTTCCGGCGGCATTAATACGACGGGTAAACTCGGCCGTCTCGCGGATTGTCGCGAGGCGAGCCAGGGCGTTACGTAGATCGCGGCGGGAGATGATGTCCTGGAGTCGCTGGGTCTCTTTTTCACGGATGCCGAGGTCCTTGGCGAGGGCTGCGACTGCGCCGTTCATATCGCCTGGTTGGGACGGCGTATGAGGGAGCAGGTTCTGGGTGTTGCCTAGTCGAAGGATTTCTTGGCGAACTAGGCTAAGTTCGGCGACAAGTTCCGGATTAATCGCCCGTTTTGCTTCGTTTGCGAGGAGCGAGGTGTTGGTATCCTGAGTTTCGGCGAACTTGAGGTAGAGAAGGAGGAATCCCCCTAAGGCGGTCAGCAGCAGGATTAGCGATCGCGTCGAGTTGCCTTGGTCGCCGTCGCTACCGTTGGCGGCGAACTTGATGCCGGCAAGGAAGGCCAGAGCCGCCACGGAAAGGAGCGCGGCGAAAGTCAGAAGGGTTCTGATCATGGGGAGAAAGCATCCCATCCGAGTGGGCTTTTCGTTTCAAGCCTGCATTAGCCAGATTCTTATTATTTATTGATTAAAATCCGGCCCGGGGGCGCCCCACCCAAATAATTTGACGCAACGGGCATGTTGGGGTGAGAAAGAGATCGGTGTTTTTCTTCCTCACATTGATGGCTAAGCTGCGCGTGGCCATCGCGCTGGCCGTGGTATTGTTGCTGGTCGCGGCCTTGGGTGCCTCCCCGCGGGTCGGCGTCGTGCCTGGTGAGATGGGTTGGTGGGATTGGACTTACTTTTTGATCGGCGTCCTTTTGTTCTTATCGCTCGGTGCGATGGTCTTGGTCCACTTCTTCGAGTCCGATCTCGTTCTCTGCGGTGAGCCAGGTGTCGTACCTGCATGGGCGCTGCTTTTTGGTTTCGCTGAGGTCGTCATGCCGTCTGCCGACCTGCCTCCTTTGCCGGCCTCTCCGCCGATCTATCATGTACCTAAGGAAAGGCTTTATCCTTTTACCTGCCGGAACTGCGGAGCCGGGAGCGAAGTTCCTTATGTCGGTTCCCCTTGTCCGTTCTGCGGGGAGGCTCCGGCTTCCGGCGTGAAGAAGCGTTCCATCTCCAAGGGAGGCTCCAGCGGGTTCTGAAGAATGACCACCGAACCCATCAAGGTGCCTGCCCAGGCGGTCGAGCAGCCCTCCAATCAGGTCGTTCATCTGGTGGCGAGGCTGCATCGCTTCATGTTGGTGCTCGGTATCGTCCAAGGGGTGATCGGACTCGCGTACCTCGTTCTCTTCAAGATGGCGTTCGAGCCATCTCCGTGGATCGATCGCCTGGCTTTCCAGGGGCTTATCGGACTAAGCCTGTCTCTTTGCCTATGTTCCGCCGCAGCCACGTTGAAGGTAGGCCGTTGCATGAAGGCAGACTACACTTTGCTTTACACGGTCGCCGGGGGCGTGCCGTTCATCGGCACCGCATTGATCTTCACGCTCGATGTGGAGATCCGCGACTACCTCAAGGCCAACGGTCTTACCGTCGGCCTCCTCGGCGTGTCCCAGGAAGACGCAGCGAAGTTGGTGAGCTGATCATCCTCTGGCGTTTCGGCTGGCTTAACGCTGGCGGGATGGGGCGGGGCGGGCAAAGTGAGGGGACGGTATGTTCAAAAGCATTTCACAATATTTCGCCGGGGTCGGGCGGGCCATGCAGGTCCGGTCCGGGCGGGGTGGGGTGTATGCGGACGCGGGATTGGCTTCGGAGCAGTTGAAGCGGTTGACGCAGGTGCTGCCGAAGGCCCGGGCGGAGATCATCGCGGCGACGGAGGCGATTATTCAAGAGGCTGTGCTGGCCGAGATGAAGGCGACGCCTATCGCCGAGCTGAAGGACTTCGGGGCGTCGGTGGGGCCGTTGCAATCCGTGGGCTTCCGGACGGTGGCCGATCTGTCTGGGCGTTCGTTCGGTTCTTTGCTGAACTACCGAGGGGTCGGCGACGTGACGGCCGAGGCGGCAATCAAGGCCTTTGGGTTATTCCAAGAGTCCGCCCGCGCCCACGTCCGCTTGCTGCCGGATCCGGATAACCGTCGTCCTTCCGATGGCCGCTTACTGGTGGCCTTGGCGAAATATGAGACGCTCGTCCGGGAGGTCTCGACCCGCACCGAGGAGGCTCAGTCCCGTTACTTGGACACGGGCGAGCGCCTGCAGGCTCTGCGGGCCAAGACACGTGTGCGTGATCATCTGTTCTCCTTGGGCTCGCAGGCAGACCTGGCCCGCGCAACCGCCCAGCTGGCCGTCGAATTCCGTTGGGTGAGCACGGAAGCCCGTAATCTC
>CAIVYX010000147.1 GCA_903910245.1 uncultured Opitutia bacterium
AGGAGGGCAAGCGCCCTTCCCGTTACATGACCACCCGTAACAAGAAGCTTTCCCAGGAGAAGGTGGAACTGAAGAAGTATAATCCTTCCCTGCGCCGTCACACGCTGCACAAGGAGATCAAGGGCTAAGCTCCTTTCTTCCCTACGCCAGAAGGGCCGGCCGCAGCGATGCGAGCCGGCCCTTCTGTTTGGCGGGGGCTGGGAGGCTTAGGCCGGCTTAACCGTGCGGCGCAGGAGGCGCCAGCGCGCGCGGTGGTGCCGGGTCCAGTCAATCAGGGCCCGCTCGAAACCGATATCGCGACCAGCCTTCTCGGACTCGATCCACTTATGACGGAGGATCTCTTCGCGCTCGGCGAGGAACTCAGCGTACAGGGACGAACGGGCCGCCAGATCGGCGTCGGTCTTCGGCTCCTGATGCATTTCTCTCATCCTTGGAAGTAGATTGAGTGAAATATGACGGACTTGCAAGCCGTAGGCGACGGCTGGGTTACGCCTGTTTTTCGAGCCCCTGCAGCACCGTCAGGCCGACGGACCGGAAGACCCGGGCGGGATTGCTGTCCGGGTGGCTAATGACCACCGGGATGCCGTGGTCGCCGCCCACCCGGATGGTCTGGTCGAGGGGGACCTCTCCCAGGAGGATTGTTTGCAGGGCGGTTGCGACCTTGAGGCCGCCACCTTGGCCGAAGAGGTATTGGCGGGAGCCGTCCGCCGCCTCCAGAAAACTCATGTTTTCGGCTACGCCGAGGATCGGCACACCGACCTTCGCGAACATCGCCGCGCCGCGGAGGGCGACCGCGACCGCCGCCGTCTGGGGGGTGGTCACGATGATAGCGCCGCTGAGGGCCATTGCCTGGGCGATGGAGAGTTGGGCGTCGCCCGTGCCCGGGGGCAGGTCGATCAGGAGGACATCCAATTCGCCCCAGCGGACGTTCGTCGCGAATTGCGAGATCGTCTTCATAATCATCGGGCCACGCCAGACCACCGGGGCGTCGGCGTCGATGAGGAGGCCCATGGACATCACCTTCACGCCGAAATTCTCGAGGGGGATGAGGGTGTCGCCGTCCAGCATGGGACGGCCGTTGACGCCGATCATCAGCGGCACCGAAGGGCCGTAGATATCGCAGTCCATTAGGCCGACCTTGCCGGGGCGGCCTTGGTCGGAGAGGGCACGAGCGAGGGCGCAGGCCAGATTGACCGCGAAAGTGGACTTGCCGACGCCGCCTTTGCCGCTGGCGACAGCGATGATGAACTTCACCTTACCCACGCCGGCATCGGCCGGGAGCTTGGCAGGTGCGGCCGGGGTGCCGGCGGCGGGCGGGGCGCCCTTGGGGACTGTCACCGTGATGGCGATCTCGGGGTTCTTCGCCCCGATGGCTTTCAGGACGGCCTCGATGTCGGCGTAGAGTTTCTTGGGGACTTCAGGGTCGGAGCTCGTGACCGCGAGGCCAACGCTGACTTTTCCCTCGAGGGTGACCTCGATGCCCTTCACCAGACCGAAGGAGACGATGTCGCGGCTGTAGCCGGGGTA
>CAIVYX010000148.1 GCA_903910245.1 uncultured Opitutia bacterium
ATCGCGCGCTTCTTTCGGGCCTTGGTGGCCGGGCCATTGGTTGCTCTAGGCATGTTGGTATTTGGTTTTGGTTTTGGTTAGATGGCCTCGGGGTCGCCTTAATGAACACCCGTTCGGCCAAAAAGTAGATCGCCGGTTTAGGCGAAAGGCATGCTGGCCAGCATCTTCTTCTCGAAGCCGGAGTCGACGCGCTTGGACTTGTTAGCGCGACGGCGCTGCTTGCGGGACTTGGAGCTCAACAGGTGGCGGCCGTTAGGGGAACGGCGCATCACTTTGCCGGTACCGGTCACTTTGAAGCGCTTAGAGACTGACTTGCGGGTCTTTTGCATGGCGGAAAGGGTCGGAACAAAGGGCGTCCGGGGGGACTTGTAAAGGGGAAAGGGCCGGGGGAGCGGAGATGGACTCACTTTCTGGCGGGCGGCGGATCGGGCGAGCCGTTTGACAATCCGGACCAAGCCCGCTCCCCTACCCTGTAACCAAACCTAAAAACTATGCTTTCCCTAGGAAAAAAGCCGAAGTTAACCTTCAAAGTAGATGCCCTAGTGGACGGTAAGGCCGTCCATGGGCCGTTTGCGGCCCTCCTGGACGGTCCGACCATCGTTTCCGTTTACATGCGCAACAACACGTCCGCCTGTGATAAACAGGCCGCTGAGATGGATAAAAATCAGAAAGCCATTGTCAGACAAGGGTTTAGGCTGATTGCCGTCTCCCGGGACACGTTTGCCGCCCACACCAAGTACGCCGCGAAGCACGGGTACAAGTTCACCCTGGTTTCGGACCCGGAAGACCTCTTCTCGAAGGCCCTCGATGCCATCGTCGAAAAGTCCATGTACGGCAAGAAGTACCTCGGACCACTCCGGGCCGCCTACCTTTTCAACGGCGACGGCAAACTCGTCGGCGTCGTCCCCAAGGTCGAGGCCGCCGAGCACGGCAAGCAACTTCTAGAAGCGATCGCCGCGGCGAAGTAAGCCGACGGCTCAGGCGGTGCGGCGTTGATAATCGGTGCTTGAACCATCGGCGACAAACGGGGAGTTTATCAGTCAGACACCTCGCAGTACCTAATGCCTTCGCCCTATCGTCCTAAAAGTCCCCGCCCGAAGAACAACGCGGGCCAGAATCGCGGCAACTTCCGCAAAGAAGACAAAGGGCCCAAGCGCAACGACCGCATCCGGGCGACCGAAGTGCGCGTGATTTCTCCCAAGGGCGAGATGATGGGCGTCATGCCCACGCAGCAGGCGCTCGATCTCGCCCGGGAATTCGGCGTCGACCTGATCGAAATCGCCGCGACTGCCGTTCCGCCGGTCTGCAAACTTCAGGAATACGGCAAATACCTCTACGAAGAAGCCAAGAAGAATAAGCACCAGAAGACCGCGACAAAAGTTAAGGAGATCAAACTGCGCCCGCGTATCGATGTGCATGACCTCTTCATCAAGGTCCGCCGGGCTGAGAACTTCCTCTTCCACGGCCACAAAATCAAACTGCTGCTCCAGTATCGCTACCGCGAGCTCGAGCACCCGGAGATTGGTATCGCCACCATCACCAAGGCCATCGAAGCGCTCTCGCACATCAGTACGCGCGACAACGAGCCCAAGCGGAGCGGCCGCGCGATTGTCGTCGGTCTCACGCCCGTCCAGCAGAATAAGCGCAAGCTCGTGCACAACGAGACTCCGGGCGAAGAAGACGGCGAGGATGACTCCTCGGTAGACAACGGCGAGAACGACGCCGAATAAGAACGTGCGGCGCTTAGCAGCGATACTTCTGCTGCTCAGCGTCGGTGCGCTGCTTTCCGCGGCCTCGACCGATTATTACCTCGGTGAGTCGGTGCGACAACTGGGCCTCCGCGACGCCTCGCGCCAGGTGAGCGATGGCCGCAGCTCCGAACGTTACCTCTCGCGCGGCGGCATCTCCCTCTACGCAGAATACAGCAAGGACTTCGTCCTCATCGACGGCGTGAAGGTATTGCTCGACGACGCGATTGGCTCACAGCGCGGCCACCTCACCGTCTCCAAACGAGATTACGACAAGGTCTTCGTGCCGCTGTTTTGGGACCTGCCGAAGGACCCCGTCCGCCGCATCGTCCTCGACCCAGGCCACGGCGGCAAGGACACCGGCAAGGTGAACGGGCCTTACAAATACAACGAGAAGGCCGCCACGCTCGACACCGCCGCCCGCCTGAAGATTCTGCTCGAGAAGCAGGGCTTCGAGGTCGTATTCACCCGTACCAAGGACGTGTTCGTCGACCTGGACGACCGCCCGGTCATCGCTACGAACGCCAAGGCGGACCTCTTCATCAGCCTTCACTACAACGCTGGTCCCGCCGGCGACACCAGCAGCGACGGCATCGAGACCTACTGCCTTACCCCTGCTGGCCAGAAATCGACGAATGCGGGTAAGGCCAAGTCGACCACTGGCGTCGAACCGGGGAACCGTTTCGATACCGCCAACATGGCGCTCGCCTGGGGCATCCAGCGGCGCTTGGTGAAGAGCACTGGGGCCGATGACCGCGGCGTCCGACGGGCCCGCTTCGCCGTCCTGCGCACCCTCTCCTGCCCGGGCGTCCTCATCGAAGGAGGTTTTATGTCGAGCCGCAAGGAAGGTGCCCTGATCGCCGACGCGGCCTATCGTCAGAAGATCGCCGAGGCCGTGGCGGCCGGCATCGTGGATTACGCGGTCCGGGCTCGTCCGGCCGCAAAATAAGCCAAGGCGGACGGACTGGCCGTCTTTTCCCCCAAAATCCGCTTGCCAACTGGTCCGGCGGACGGTTCGTTACACCTTCCCATCGGCCCGCTGGCATGTGTCAGCGGACCCTCCGAAGGGAAAACCAAAAAACCAACCAAACCCTGGAAACGTCCTCCGCGACGGCCAGGACAAACAGTCAAAACAACATGAGCCTAATGGAAAAACTGCTCGCCGAATCCAATTTCGGCGCGCTCAAGCAACACTCCGTGATCAACGCCACGGTCACCGAAATCCGCGAAGACAAGTTCGTCGTCGTCGACATCAACGGCAAATCCGAGGGTTTCATCCCC
>CAIVYX010000149.1 GCA_903910245.1 uncultured Opitutia bacterium
ACCCGAGTTGGCCACCGAATCCAGCCCCATCCATGCCCGCCGCGAAACCCGCCCGTAATGCCAGCATCTCCGCGATGCGCCGGGCGCTTTTGGCCTGGTTCGGGCGACACCGCCGGCCGATGCCGTGGCGGGAGAAAGTCTCGGCTTACCGGACCGTGGTGTCGGAGCTCATGTGTCAGCAGACCCAGATCGCCACCGCGATCCCGTACTTTGAAAAGTGGACCGCCAAGTGGCCCGACTTCAAGGATCTCGCCAAGGCCGAAGAGTCTGAGGTCCTCGCGCTGTGGGCCGGCCTGGGGTATTACTCCCGCGCGCGTAATCTCCTGAACCTCGCCAAGCAGGTCGCCGCATTGAAGTCGCCGCCGCGGACCGCCGCCGAGTGGCGCGAGTTCAAAGGCGTCGGGCCTTATACCGCCGCCGCCATCGCCAGTATCGCCTTCGCCGAGCCCGTCGCGGTCGTCGACGGTAACGTCGTGCGCGTGCTCGCGCGCCTCGACGGCGTCAGGGCCAAATTGCGCGATGCTTCGTCCGCTGCGAAGCTGTTCACCTCGCGGGCCGATGAACTCGTCGACCCCAAGCAGCCCGGTGATTTTAATCAGGCCATGATGGAGCTCGGCGCCACCGTCTGCCGCAAGGGTGAGCCGGACTGCGCCAAGTGCCCGCTCGCGGAGTGGTGCGACGCGAAGAAGGCCGGCGATGCCCAGGCCTTGCCGCGCTTCGTCTCCAAGGAGCGTAAGGAAGCCGTCGTCGAAAGGGCGCTCATTACCCGCGAAGGTAAGATCTTGCTCCGCCGTAATCCACACACTGCCAAGCGCCTCGCCGGCATGGCCGAGATCCCGGTGCTGTCATCGCTGGGGGTTGAGCCGGCGGGCGAGCCCGCGCTCGTGCGGAGGCGGACCATCGGCACCGTGACTTACGAAGAGAAGCTGCACGCCCTTGAGCCCAAGGTCGCGGAGGTCCGTCGCTGGGCGAAGGACGGCGAGCTCGAGTGGGTGGCCGCGGAAGCACTCGACGGTGCCGCGCTGAGCGGGCCGCATCGACGGTGGCTCGGCGAGTGGCTTAGTCGAGGCGGTCGGACAGCGCGCGGCAAACGGCCTTGAGGGTCGCCACGCGCGCGTAGCGCTTGTCGTCGCCCGAGACCACGACCCATGGTGCGTGTGGCGTGTCGGTGCGCGCGATCATGTCTTCGGCCGCGCGGACGTTAGCATCCCACTTCTTACGGTTACGGTAATCTTCCTTCGTCATCTTGTGACGCTTGTGCGGGGAAATCTCACGGGCGTGGAAGCGGCGCAGCTGTTCTTCCTTCGAGATATTGATCCAGAGCTTGAGCACCACCATGCCCGTTTCGGCGAGGCGGGCTTCGAAGTCATTGATCTCCGCGTAGGCGCGGGCCCATTCGGCATCCTTGGCGAAACCCTCGACGCGTTCGACCATCACGCGTCCGAACCAGGAACGATCGAAGACCGCGAGATGCCCTGGGGCGGGCACCTTGTTCCAGAAGCGCCAGAGATAGTGACGCGCCTTTTCTTCCGGCGTCGGGGCCGGAGTCGGGAAGACTTGGTAGTGGGCGGCGTCGAGCAGCCCGCAGAGTCGGCGGATTGCGCCGCCTTTGCCGGCGGCGTCGGGGCCTTCGAGCACGACCATCGTTGAGAGCCCTTTCTCGGCGGCGAGGCGAGAGAGGCGACCGAGGCGGGTCTGCAGCTTCACCATCTGCTGACTGTAGCCTTTCTTGTCTAAGGTCGGATGGGCCGCGGCGCTTTCGAGTAGGCCACGCGGACGGCCACTCGGTTTCTTCGCGGCGACTGCTGGGCGACGTCGTGAGACCTGACCCAGCTGAGCGGCGATGACCAGGCCGGCACTGAGGTCGCGGTGTTTCGTCTCGGTGCCGCCCAGGACGACTTTCCAGGGCAGATTCTTGCCGCTCCCTTGGCTGCGGAGCGCGCGACAGAGCGTCAGATTACCGTGCTTGGCGAGCAGGAGGTCTTCTTCCGTGACCATCCAGCCCTCGGCGTCGGTATCCTCCGCGACGCGGAGGCGTTTACGCAGCGTCTTCTCCGATGACTCCAGCCAGACCTTCACTACCGACGTGCCGTCGGCCGCAAGGAGTTCCTCGAACGTGCGGAGGGATTTCAGGCGGGCGCGGAGGGCGTCGCCGGAGAGTTCATGGGAAGCAGCTTCGACGGCCGAGCGGGTGAGCCAGTCTCCGACCACTATTGTGATGCGACCCTTGGCCGGCATCTCCTGCCAATACGGCCAGAGGAAGGGGCGGCCGTCGATGGACGCGGCATCCGGAGCGCAGATGCGGACCGTGCGTGAGTCGAACCATTCTGTCAGCTGATTGGCCAGCGCAGAGGCTGCGAGGCGGTCGCAGCCGCCGATGACGATCACTGCGCTCTGCTGCTTCGTGACCAGGCGGCGCTGGGCGGCCAGGAGGCGAAGATGGAGGGCAGAGCGGGCTCGCTCGAGTGCGCTACGGGTAGGCATCGGCGACACTATGCAGGCCGCCACCGCCGATGGGAAGCGTGATTGAGTGACGTTCCCGTGAACCGGAGGTCAGCGGCCCTCTTCTTCTTCGTCGTCGGCGGGGGGAAGTTCGCCCTTCAGGAGTGCATCGAGGGTCTTCTGCAGGAGGGCCTTCATGCGGGGCTCTTCGGCCTTATCGACCGCCTTGATTTGCCAGCGGATGGCTTCTTCCTTCTTGCCTTGGAGCCAGCGAAGGCGGGCGAGCGTGTCGAGCTTGTCGGAGTGGCCTTCCTTCGTGAGTTTCACCGCCTGGACGGCGCACTTTTCGGCGAGGACGAGGTTCGGGGCTTTCGCGAAGGCCGGCATCGTGAGCAGGCGCCAGGCAATCTCGTTCATCGCCTCCGCATCATCGAATTCTTCGTCGGCGAGGCGCTTCAGCTGCGCGTAGAATTTGCTGGGGTCGCCGCGGGCGAGGCCGATCTGAGCTTCG
This sequence comes from uncultured Opitutia bacterium, assembly GCA_903910245.1. GTDB lineage: Bacteria > Verrucomicrobiota > Verrucomicrobiia > Opitutales > UBA953 > UBA953. Next base: position 2,954 of record CAIVYX010000149.1, read on the forward strand.
ATGGATTCGCGGAGTTCCTGGCCTTCCTTCTTAGGGAGTACGCCGGCCGCTGCAGGTAGGGCTTTTTCGGCGGCGTCCCAGTCGCGCTTACGCATCGCATCCGAGAGCGCGTCGAGCTTCGCCTGGGCGGCGGCCATCTCCACGTCGCCGGGCGCGGCGCTTGCAGGGACGGCGGGTTTGCTCAGGCGGCGCTGCGGGATCTTGTCGGCGACTGGCGCGGCGGCGGCGAGCGGCGTGCCCGTGAGGAGGTCGCCAATGATCTCATCGGTGAGCTGCATCGGGTGGCCCATCCACGCAATTTTGCCGTCGGCGACGACGAACGCGTGCGGGATCCCGTTCACTTCGGCGGCCTCGAGCCAATCTTTGATAAAGGCCTTGCCGCCGAGGGCGACGCGATACGACATCTTGTCGCCTTGGTCCTTGAGGAAATTCTTGGCCCGCTGGGCGGAGGCCGCGTCGCGTTCGGCTTCCCAGACGTTGACGCCGGTAATCACGACGCCCTTCTTGCCCATCTTCTTGTGCAGGTCGTTGAGGTGCGGGATCGCGGCGACGCACGGTCCGCACCAGCTCGCCCAGCATTCAAAGACGTAGATTTCGCCCTTCTTAAATTCTTTGACCGCCTCGCCTTGGAGCATCGTCTCCGGGCGCGTGGCGGGAGCGGGATCGCCGACTTTCAGGCCAGCGGCGGAAAGGGTGGCCGTGAGCAGCAGCAGGAGCAGGGTGCGCATGGGTGAGATATAGGGGGAAGGGCGAGGGGAGGCAAGGGGCGGATGACAGAGGGCAGAGGACTGGATCGATGACTGAATGGAGGACTGAGTTGAGGGCTGAATTGAGGATACAAGCTTCAGGTGGCGAGTGGCGGCCTCGGGTGGCAGGTGGCGGGAGGGAGCAGGGCTCAAGGGGAGACCGGAAACCGGGAGGATGCTGCGGGGGATTCATTTTCTCAGGTCCCGGGTCTCGGCCGTCGGGTATCAGGTTCAGGTGTTCAGGTTCGGGTACAGGTGTCGGGAGTTTCATTTCCCAACCGCCGCCCGCTAGCCGCTTCAACCTATCCAAGGCCGCTAGGTCAGCACGCAGTGCTGACCCTACCCACGAAAGGGGGAACAAAAAACCCCGACTGGGTCGGGGTTTTGGGGCGGGCCGGTGGGGCGGCTTATTTCTTGGCCGGGGCCGGAGTAGCGGGGGCGGCCGTCTTGGCTTCGGCGATGAAGCCGCGGATCTTCTCGACGTCGAGGGACATCGGGTGGCCGATGTAGGCGACGTTGCCGCCGGCGACCACGAAGCTGCAGGGGATGCCGTTCTGTCCGGCGGCGGTCAGCCAGGCCTTGCCCACTTCGCCGCGGGTGTCCTTGGCGATCGTGTATTCCATCTTCTTCGTATTCTTGCGGACGTAGTCGTCGGCGGCATCGACGCCGGAGGAGACGTGGATGCTGATGACCTGGACGCCGTCTTCCTTGAGCTTAGCTTGGAGTTCCGCGAGGTGCGGGATCGAGGCGACGCAAGGCGGGCACCAGGTGGCCCAGAATTCGATGACGTAGGTCTTCTTCGGATCGAGTGCGCTCACGCGGTCACCCTTGATCCAGGCGGAAGGAAGTTTGGTGGGAGCCTTGTCGCCGACGGCGAGCGTCGGTCCTTTCGGAGCGGCGAAGCCGAGAGTCGCGAGAAGTAGGAGGAGGAGGGTGGGGAGGCGCATAGGTAGGATATAGGGGTAGGAATGAGGGGAGGCAAGAGAGGGGGAGAGACAGATGACAGATGACTGCGTCGAGGACTGCGTTGAGGACTGAATAGAGGGCTGAATGGATGAGGCAGCTGATGGTAGGGTCGGGACCGCGTCACGACATAGCTGTTACGGGTGGCGGGTGGCGGCCTCGGGTGGCAGGTGGCGGGAGGGAGCAGGGCTCAAGGGGAGAACGGAAACCGGGAGGATGCTGGGGGGCATTCATTTTCAGGTCCCAGGTCTCGGCCGTCGGGTATCAGGTTCAGGTGTTCAGGTTCGGGTGCAGGTGTCGGGTGATGTCGCGCCCCTACCCAAAGGCAGCTAGGTCAGCACGCAGTGCTGCCCCTACCCATGGAAGGGGAAATAAAAAACCCCGACGGGTGTCGGGGTTTTTAACCACTCAACTTACTTTAGCTCAGGCTTTGGGAGCGTTGAATTTCGCGCGGATGGCTTCGACGACGGCTGGGTCGGCCAGGGTCGAGACATTGCCGAGTTCGCGGCCTTCGGAGATATCGCGCAGGAGGCGGCGCATGATCTTACCCGAGCGGGTCTTGGGGAGATCAGGGACGAAGACGATGCGTTCCGGGCGGGCGAACTTACCGATCTTGGCGTCGACCATGCCGTTGAGCTTCTTGGCGAGTTCGGCTTCGTTGACCGTCTGGGCGGCGGCGGTCTTCAGGATGACGAAGGCCATGAGGCCCTGGCCCTTGAGGTCGTGCTTCACGCCGATGACGGCGGACTCAGCGACCGCCGCGTCTTCGATGAAGATGGCTTCCAGTTCGGCTGTGCCGATGCGGTGGCCCGAGACGTTGACCACGTCGTCGACGCGGCCGGTGATCCAGAGGTAGCCGTCCTTGTCGCGAATGGCGCCGTCGCCCGGGAAGTAGTACTTGCCGCCCCAGCGATTCCAGTAGGTGTCCACGTAGCGCTGTTCATCGCCGAAGATGCCCTGCGTGATGCCGGGCCAAGGCTTCCGGATGGCGAGGATGCCGTGGTCGGTCTCGTTGCCGTGCTCGTCGAGGACGGCGGCGTCGACGCCGAAGAACGGCAGCGTGGCCGAGCCGGGTTTCGTGGGGGTGCAGCCAGGCATCGGGGTGATCATGTGGCCACCGGTCTCGGTTTGCCACCAGGTGTCGACGATCGGGCAGCGTTCGGCGCCGATGTTGCGGTGGTACCAGAGCCAAGCTTCTGGGTTGATCGGTTCGCCGACGGAGCCGAGGAGACGTAGCGAGGAGAGGTCGTGCTTCTTCACCCACTCGTCGCCCCACTTCATGAAGGCGCGGATGGCGGTCGGAGCCGTGTAGAAGACCGTGACCTTGTGGTCCTGGATGATCTTCCAGAAGCGGCCGAAGTCAGGAGCGTCGGGCGCGCCTTCGTACATCAGCACCGTGGAGCCGTTGAGCAGCGGACCGTAGACCACGTAGGTGTGGCCCGTGACCCAACCTACGTCGGCCGTACACCAGAAGAG
>CAIVYX010000150.1 GCA_903910245.1 uncultured Opitutia bacterium
CAACGAGGCCATGCGCGACTGGGTCACCAATGTCCGCGAGACCCACTATATCTTAGGCACGGCCTATGGCTCGCACCCGTATCCGATGATGGTCCGCGACTTCCATCGCATCATCTCCATCGAATCCAAGCAGCAGATCCTGCGTGCCGAAGGCCGCCTGCCGGACGCCATCGTCGCCTGCGTCGGCGGCGGCTCCAATGCCATCGGCGCCTTCTTCGAATTCCTCGACGAACCTGGCGTCCGTCTCATCGGCGTCGAAGCCGGCGGACGTGGCATCAGCAAAGGCGAACACGCCGCGCGTTTCGCGGGCGGTCGTCTCGGCGTCCTGCAAGGTTGCATGACGAACATCCTGATGGACGGAGAAGGGCAGATCGAAGGGACCCATTCCGTCTCCGCCGGGCTCGACTACGCCGCCGTCGGGCCGGAGCATTCCTATTATCGTGAGAAGGGCCGTCTGGAGTTCGGCTATGCGACCGACACCGAGTGCCTCGATGCTTTCCAGCTGCTCTCGCGCACGGAAGGCATCATCCCGGCGCTCGAGTCCAGCCACGCCATCGCCCATGGCGTGAAGCTTGCCGCCCAGCTGCCCAAGGAGCAGGTGGTGATCATCAATCTTTCCGGTCGCGGCGACAAGGACGTGTGGAGCGCCGCCCGCGCGATGGGCACCGAGATCAAGCTCTGAACATGGCCGCTTCCTCGATGACGGGCTTCGGTCGCGCGGAGATCAACCTCCCCGGCGCGCGCCTTTCGGTCGAGATCGCCACGGTCAACCAGAAGAACCTCCAGGTCTCGGTCTTCGGTCCGGAAGCCTGGCCGGCCCTTGAATCCGCGGCTTCCGCCTGGATCCGCACCCGACTGCAGCGCGGCAAAGTCACCGCCCGCGTCACGCAAGCCGCCGCGTCCTCGACCCAACGCCAGTGGGACGCCGACGCGGTCGCGGCCAGCCTGGACGAACTTTCGAAACTCGCGACCCGGTGCGGCGTGAAATTCTCCGCCGATGGCGAGCTGCTGCTGCGTCTCGCCGAGAGCAGCCGACGGCCGTCGGTCGTGCTGCCCGATTTCAGCGAAGCCGAGACGGCCGTCCGCGTCGCCTTCGAAGAAGCCCTGCAGAACCTTGTCGTCATGCGTCAGTCCGAAGGGGCCGCCTTGGCCAAGGATCTGCAGCAACGTCTCGCCAAGATGTCGGAGATGGTCGTCGGCATGGAGCAGGCCGAGAAGGCCGCGCCGACCCGCCATCGTGACGCGATGTTGAAGCGTCTTAAGGAAGCCGGCCTGAGCCTGGACGTGACCGATGAACGCGTCCTGAAGGAACTCGCGCTGTTCGCCGATCGTGCGGACATCACCGAGGAGGTCGTGCGACTCCGGAGCCACGTTGCCCAATTTTCCGCTGAACTCGGTCAGGCCAACGGTGGCAGAAAGCTCGATTTCCTCATTCAGGAACTCCTGCGTGAAGTTAACACCATCGGCAGTAAGGCCTCGGAAATCGCCACGACCAAGCTGGTTTTGGAGGCGAAAACCGAGATCGAACGCATTCGGGAGCAGGTCCAGAACCTGGAGTAAGGTTTTTCGGGTGTGGTATTGCCACGGCCGCTTTCCCATGCCTTTGTCTATCAACACTTACGCAACGTCATGTCCAACAACCTCACCAAGCGCGACATCGTCCTCAAGATTTTCACGGACAAGGGCTA
>CAIVYX010000151.1 GCA_903910245.1 uncultured Opitutia bacterium
AAATGGATGTCCCCCAGATACCCCCATGAAACGTACCCTATCCCTCCTCCTCGGGCTTTCCCTGTTCGCCGCGACCTCCGTCGTCGCCCAGGAAGCTAAAAAAGTCGCCCCTAAGAAGGTTGCTGCTCCCGCCGTGAAGCTGCCCGTGCAGCCCGCGGATGTCGCTGCTCCCAAACTCGACCCCAAGGACGGCCAGATCCAGGCGGGCTTCGCTAAGTCCCATGACGCTTTCGTCGAGATCGCCAAGAAGGGCGAAGCGCAGGTCGTCTTCCTCGGCGATTCGATCACCGCGGGCTGGAACGGCCATAAGGCCCTCTTCGACAAGGAATACGCCCAGTATAAGGCCGCCAACTTCGGCATCGGCGGCGACCGCACCCAGCACGTTCTCTGGCGTGTCGAGAACGGCGAGTTCGATGGTATCAAGCCCAAGGCCGTCGTGCTCATGATCGGCACCAATAATGCTGGTGTCGCGGAAAACTCCCCCGAGCAAATCGCGGCCGGCATCAAGAACATCATCGACGCCATCCATAAGCGTTCGCCTGAAACGAAGGTGCTCCTCCTTGCGATCTTCCCTCGCGGTGAGAAGGAAGACCCGAAGACGAATCCCGGCCGCGCCAAGAACCAGGCCGTGAACGCGATCATCGCCAAGCTCGACGACGGCAAGAAGGTCCACTTCTTCGACATCGGCGCGAAGTTCCTCAAGCCCGACGGCACCCTGACCGTCGATATCATGAAGGACCGCTTGCACTTGACCGACGCCGGCTACCAGATCGAAGCCGACGCGATCCGCGAGAAGCTCGCCTCGCTCGTCAAGTAAGCCGCTTCGCGGTCGAAGTGAAGGGCCGGTCCTCTCCGAGGGCCGGCCCTTTCTGCGTCCGTCTTATTTACCCCAGCCCTTGGGCAGGTCGGGCATCGTTGCCGTCAGGATCTCATGAATCGCGGCACGTTCGTCATCGGAGAGATGCCCGAAGGAAGGCGACGGCGGGAAGGCGCGGAGGCCTGAGGAAAGCCGGAGCAGGACGATATCACGTAGTTCCTTGGGGAGCGTCGCGAAGCTCTGCGAGTAAATCAGCGGGCTGCAGCGGTAGTGGAAGAGGCGGGACTTGAGGTCGAGGTCACGCAATGAACGCCCCTTTGCGTCCGGCTTGCGCGTCTTGGTATAGGCAGCGGCGAAGACGCCGTCGCTTTGGATGCCTTCCTCCGGCCAAGCGGCCTCGTCGCGGCAGAGCAGGGCGTCGAGAATCTTCTCGGCCTGGCTGTCGAACACCACCACGCAGGAGCCTTGGGGTGGCGCGTTCGCCGGCAGGCCGAGGATCTCACGCATCGCCGGCCAGCGGTGGAGCGCGATGCGCGCATCCTGATTGGCCGTCGAAAGCACGTTATGCACGTGCACCTGGTGGTCATGCATGAGCAGCGGCACGACGTCGCTCGTCTTGAGGAGGTAGCGGCGCGTATCGACGACGCCTTCGAGACTTAGAAGATTACGGGTCGGCTGGGCCGTTGGACCTTCGAAGTCATCAATCTTCTTGCCCGTCAGATTACCCCGATGTTCGAAGGGCGCCTTCGTACCGGTGACATACCAGCCGCCCCAGCGCTCGGCGAGCGGGGTGGCGGGGGTGATGTTGGAGCTGCCGGAGCCGCTCAGGGGTTCGCCATTCGCATCGGGAAAGATAGTGCGCGTGCGCAGGGAGGGTGTGTGCTCGTGCCGCGAATGGCAGAGAAGGCAATCGCCGCTGCGTTCCAGCAAAGGCTCATCCTTGGTCGCATGCTGGTCGAGTAGGTAGAAGGTCGTGCCGAGCTTTGCGTCGAAGACGGAAACCTCGAACGACCCGGTCACAGACCAGCCGACGTAGGCTTCGTCAGAAAAATAGAGGACGCGGGGCGTCTCAGGGTTGATCAGGTCGCGCTGCATGCTCGTCTTACTGAAGACGAAGATCTGGGATTCGGCGGGCACGCTCAGCTCATCGAGCAGCCACTTGAGCCGCTTCTTGGCCGGCATGGAGCGGATCTCGTCGGCGCGGCGCTGGAACGCGGCGTTGATCGCGGTCGCCCGGTCGTTCGTCTGGGTAGCCGAGTAATTGAGCGGCGGTTCTTCGAAGGGTTCGACCTGTTGCCCCTGCGCGCCCGGCATCAGCAGACCGGTCAGTCCGATGACGAGGAGGAAGCGAAGGAGGCTGGGCACGCTTTCATCATGGCGAAACCTCCCGCCGGCACAAGGGGTTAACGGCGGATGCCTTGGTGCAGCTTGCGCAGAGCGGCGGCCTCGATCTGGCGGATGCGCTCGCGTGAGACGCCCTGAAGTTGGCCGATGGCGTCGAGCGTCAGTTCTTCGCCGTCCAGTCCGTGGCGGAGGCGGGTCACCTCGAGTTCGCGGGGCGTCAGTTGGGCTAGGACTTCGCTCAGCGCGTCCTTGAAGTCGGCGGCTTCGGCGTGCGCGGCCGGCGTCGTGGCGTCCTCGTCCTTCAGCGTGTCACCGAACGTGGTGTCGCTTTCTTCGCCCAAGGGCGCGTCGAGAGACTGGCTGTGCTGCTGATAGCTGCGCAGCTCGACGATTTTCTCCGGCGAGCATACCAGCGCGGCGGCGACCTCCTCCTCCTCGGGCTCGCGGCCGAGCTTCTGGATCAGCGCGGCCTCGGCCTTGCGCAGCTTCGACAGCTGCTCGTGGAGGTTACGCGGCAGGCGGACGGTACGGCGGAGGAAATTCAGTTCGCGCATGACGGCGCTGCGGATACCCCAGAAAGCGTAGGTGCTGAAGCGGTGGCCGAGGTCAGCGTCGAAATCGCGGGCGGCTCCGAGGAGCGCGACATTGCCAGCTGCGACGAGCTCCATCATTTCTTCGCGGGGGACGCGCATCTGTTTGGCGGCGTGGTACGGTAGACGGAGATTGCGGTTCACGAGTTCGTCGAAGGCGAACTGGCCTGCGGCGGTGAGGCTGCCATCAGCTTCCTTGCCGGTCTTGATGAGGCGCCCGAGACGGAGTTCTTCTTCGGCGCCGAGGCGCGGCCAGCGGGCGATCTGGTTCAGGTAGCGCGTCAGGGTGTCGGCCTCGCCGGAGCGGTCCGGGGAGGTTTCGACGACGCTAACCCGGATTTCGCCCAGGTCGGGGAGGTCGGAGCGGAGGAGGGAGGTGAGGGCGTCGAGCTTGGCGGTGCGGGGGATGTTGTTGATCATGTGGAAAAAGAAAGGGGCCTGTATATATAGGGCTAAAAAAGGGGGGTCGGAAGGGGCTATTTACACAAGTTGTTGAATGACAACTTGATAAAATCGTATAATATTTTCTACAGGAGTCTACCTGGGGTAGATCGGGTTAGCTTTGGGGGGCGCAGAGGCTCATTATGCCCCTGATCGCGGGTTCGTCAAATGGGGCGGGAGAGGTTTGGGGGGCGTTATCACTATATGAGCAGTATTGGCCGACTTTTTGGGTGGGAACGGGCGTGGCTTTGGGGAGTCTATAAACCATGCCCCGCCTGTTGCCCCTTTGCGTCGCTGCGATTGCCAGTCTCGGCCTGACGCTTTCCGCGGCCGATCGACCGCCGAATATCCTCATGATTATCTCCGACGATCATGCCTGGACTGATTACGGCTTCATGGGGTCGACGGCGGTCAGCACGCCTCATATCGACAAGCTCGCGGCGGAGTCGCGGGTCTTCCCGCGCGGCTATGACACCAACTCGCTCTGCTCGCCCAGCCTCGCTTCGCTTCTGACCGGCCGTCACGTGCACCGCCACGGCATCACCGGCAACGACCCGACCGTCCCCGCCGTCGCGGGTAAGGCTGCCGGGAAGCAGAAGTCCGCCGCCTTCCTCCAAGGCCGCGAGCAGCTGGTGAAACTCTTCGAGCAATCGCCGCACCTTCCGCGCCTGCTCGCCGAGCGTGGTTATGTGAGCCTGCAGACAGGGAAGTGGTGGATGGGCGACTACACGCACGGCGGCTTCACCGAGGGTATGACCAAGGGCGGTCGCCACGGCGACGAAGGCCTGGACATCGGCCGTAAAACACTCGCGCCGCTGACGGAGTTCATTTCTCGCTCCAAGAAAGACGGTAAGCCGTTCTTCGCCTGGTATGCGCCGATGATGCCGCACGATCCGCACACGCCGCCGGAACGCCTCCTCGCGAAGTATCGTAGCAAGGCGCCGACAATTCAGGCCGCCCGTTATCTCGCGATGGTCGAATGGTTCGACGAGACGGTCGGCGATGTCCGTGCCCACCTCGAGAAGGAAGGCCTCACGCAGGATACCATCATCGTCTATATTTCCGATAACGGCTGGATTCCGCGCGCCGACAAGCCTTTGGTCGACTTCGAGCGCTCCAAGATGTCACCTTTTGACGGCGGTATCCGTTCGCCAATCATCGTCAGCTGGCCCGGCCACATCAAGCCCGTGTCGATTGATGACGCGGCCAGCGCGGTGGACATCATGCCGACGCTGCTCAAGCTCGCTGGCGCCAAGATTCCTACTGATGGCGACGGCATCGACCTTCTGGACGACGCCGCCTTGCGCGCGCGTCCGTTCGTGCCCGGCCAGAATTCCACCCACGACATCATCGAGATCGGCAAACCCGCCGCCAGCCTGCGTTATCGCTGGCTCGTCGCCGGTCAGCTCAAGCTGATCATCTCGAGCGGCATCAACGGCGCCACCGAGCCGCCACGTCTCTTCGACCTCAAGGCCGACCCGGGCGAACTTAAAGACCTCGCGGCGGCCCGCCCCGAGGACTTGAAGCGCCTCACGGCCCTGCTTGACGGTTGGTGGAGCGGTCGCTGAGAAATCTCACCATCTTATTATCATCATGAATACCCAACGCCTCCTCCTCGCCGCCCTCGCGGCCGTCCTCGTCGGCTGCCAGACCGTCGACACCCCAGCGCCCAAGGCCGCCACCAAGGCCGCGCCCGCGCAGTATGTTTTCTACGTCGGCACCTCTGGTGCCAAGGCGCCAGGCATCCTGCGCTGCGTGCTCGACGGCAAGACTGGCAAGATCTCGGCACCGACTGTCGCGGCCGAAGCCAAGTCCGCCTCCTACGTCGCGCTCAGCCCGGACGCGAAGTTCCTCTATTCTACCGCTGAGGCCACCGAAGGCGCCGTCGCCGCTTACGCGGTTGAAGGCGACAAGCTGCGCCTGCTGAATACTGAAGCCTCCAAGGGCAAGGGCCCGACGCACCTCGCCGTCGACGCCGCGCGCCGCAACCTGATTGTGGTCAATTACGGTTCCGGTTCGACGACTGCCTTGCCGATCAAGGAAGACGGTTCCTTTGCTCCCGCGACCTCTTCGATTCAGCATGTCGGTACGGGCCCGAATGCTGGCCGCCAGGCCGGCCCGCATGCCCACGGCGTCTACTTCCATCCGAAGAACGGCCGCGCCTACGTTGCCGACCTCGGGACGGACGATATCTTCATCTACCACTTCGACGCCGAGAAAGGCCTGCTGACGCCGAACAAGCCGAAGTCCGCACGCGTCACCGCGGGTGAAGGACCTCGCCACCTCGTCTTCCACCCCAGCGGTCGCTTCGCCTACGTGAACACCGAGATGGGTATGAACGTCGTCGCCTTCACGGTTGCAGGTAACGGCGGCCTCAATCAGATCCAAAGCCTGCCCACGCTGCCGGAAGGCGCGGACAAGAAGGGTGTCTCCACGGCGGAGATCTTCGTCCGCCCCGACGGCAAGACGCTCTACGTCTCCAATCGCGGTCATGACTCCATCGCGGTCTACACAATCGACCAGGGCGGTAAGCTTACGCTGCTCCAGCACATGCTCGGTACGCCCGCCTCCCCGCGAGGCTTCGGCCTCAGCGCCGATGGCCGCTGGCTCGTCTGCGCCGGCCAGAAGTCTGGTACGCTCAACGCGTATCGGATCGGCCGCGATGGCAAGCTCACCGACACCATGCAGTCTGTCGAGGCCCCGGCCTCCGCTGCGATTGTTTTCGTTCCCTGATCCGTCCGCGTCCGCATGCGTAGTAGCCCTCTTCTCGCCGGCCTGCTCCTGACGACGTCGCTGGGCGCCGCCCCGGTCGACTTCGCTCACGAGGTCGTGCCGATCCTGCGCAAGCACTGCAGTGAGTGTCATACGGGCGACAAGAAGAAGGGCGGCCTTTCCATGAACACCCGCGCCTCGCTGCTGGAGGGCGGCGAGAACGGCGCGGTCGTGACCGCTGGCCGGACGCAGAAGAGCAAACTCCTCGAAGCCATCGTCAGCGCCGATCCGGATCTCCGCATGCCGCCGAAAGGCGACCGCCTAAGCCCGATCGAAGTCGCAACCTTGCGCGCCTGGGTCGAGCAGGGTGCCGTCTGGACCGATGGTTTCGCCTTTAAGCAGCCCGCCTACGAACCTCCGCTGCGCCCGCGTCAGCCTGTCTTGCCGGAAGCCCGTAACGGACGCACGCACCCGATAGACCGCGTACTCGACGGCTGGCTGGCGGACAAGGGCGCGCCCACGCCGCCCGTCGCGGACGACGCGACCTTCCTGCGTCGCGTGTCGCTCGATCTCGTCGGCATGCTGCCTTCCGCCGAGGTAGCGCGGACTTTCGCCGCCGATCGGCGCCCGGATAAGCGCGCCATGCTCGTGCGTTCGCTGCTCGCGCGCAATGTCGACTATGCCGACCATTGGATGGTCTTCTGGAACGACCTCCTGCGGAATGATTACGCCGGTACCGGTTACATCGACGGCGGCCGCAAGCAGATCACCAACTGGCTCTATATCTCGCTGCTGGCC
>CAIVYX010000152.1 GCA_903910245.1 uncultured Opitutia bacterium
GTCGTGACGCGGTCCCGACCCTACCCAAGACATAGGACAGCACGTGGTGCTGTCCCTACCTCAGGCAATACGCTGGTAGGCCCAGAAGAGGCCGGCGACGGCGATCAGGGTGGAGGCGGGGATGACAATCCAGCCGCGGTACTTTTCCTCGTCCTTGATCCAGAAGGTGGCGGCGACGGCCAGGCCGATGACGGCGAGCTGACCGAATTCGACCCCGAGGTTGAAGCCGAGGAGGGAGCTGACGATGGAGCCGGAGGGGATACGCTCGTCGATGAGGCGTTGGGCGAAGCCGAGGCCGTGGATAAGACCGAAGACGAAGACCAATAGAATGCGGAACTTACCGTAGGTCGGGCGGAAGATGTTTTCCAGGGCGATGACCGCAATGGAGGCCGCGATGATCGGCTCGACGATGTTGGCTGGGGCGGACACGTAGCCCAGGGTGGCCAGGGCGAGGGTAATCGTATGGGCGAACGTGAAGGTCGTGACCTGGAGCAGGATCGGCTTCCAGGCGCGGCAGAGGAGGAAGAGGCCGAGGACGAAAAGAATGTGGTCGAGTCCTTCCGGAAGGATGTGTTCGAAGCCCTGTTTGAAGTAACTGGAGAAGTTCGACCAAGCTCCGGATTCGGTCGAGTGGGTGCCGACGGACCCAGGGGTAGGGCCGGTCGGGGGTTTGGCCGCGAGGCCGGTCAGGTCGAAGGTGAAGCTCGTCTCGCCGGGGAACATGACCATGAACCGCGGGTGTTCTTTGCCGTCGACGGAGTTCGTGAAGACCGTGGCGACCTTGTGGCCAGGGAGGGAGCGGACTTTCCAACCCGTCACTCCGGCCGGAATCTTCGTCTTCCATTTGCCGCGGGCGACGACGGCATCGGACATCGCCATGAGCGGTTTACCCGTCTCGGCGACGAAGTCCCAGGTGAAGTCAGGTTGGATTCGCCCAACTGGCTCGAGGGTGAACTCGAGGTAGGTGGCTACCCAGGCGCGGGTTTGTTTGAGCAGTTCCTCCCTTTGGGCGGAGGTGTAGGTCAGGAATTCCTTCTGCTCGAGGGAGGGAGCCATCTTGGGGCTCTCGGTCCAGTTGCGTGGGTTAATTTCGATAGAAATCTCGGCCTCGCCGCCCGTCTGAAAGCTGCCTCGGATGGGTACGTCTGGGATAGAATGGGCGGAGAGAAACCCTGAAAAGAGGCTAAAAAAGCCGAATAAAGCTATTTTAAGGAAGGGGGTAGACCTAGGCATTTGGGGAGGATGAAGGGGGAGGTAGGGCTTTCAACCCAGATTGTAGTTTGCTTTCCGCAACTTTAGGGGAAGCATCGGGGTTCAATCCCCGCACACATACCATGAAGAACATCCTCAGCATCCTCACCGTTCTCGCTCTCGCTGCCGCCGCTCAGGCTGGTTGCGGTAAGACCGAATCCTCCAAGGGCACCGTCAAGTCCTACGACGCCGAAAAGAAGGCCCTCGTCGTGACCGTTGGTGGCTCCGACAAGACCTTCACCCTCACCCCTGAAACCGAAGGCGCTGACAAGGCTGCCGACCTCAAGGGCAAGTCCGTCGAAGTGAACGTCGACAAGCACGTGAAGACCAAGGTCATCTCCGTTGCTGTCTCCGCCGAAGCTCCTAAGGGCGACGAGCCGAAGACCGACAAGAAGAAGAAGAAGGAAAAGAAGGCCTAATCGGCTTTCCCTTCTGGAACCGGGAAACCGGGACCTCAACGACCCGTCACGAGAGTGGCGGGTTTTTTTGTGTCGCGCGGCCAGAGGCCAGAGAAGTGCAAAGGTGCAAATCGGCCTGCGGCCTGTGCAAACGTAAGCACGGAGTGCTGAGTCGAGTACAGAGTACGGATTACA
>CAIVYX010000153.1 GCA_903910245.1 uncultured Opitutia bacterium
CTGCTTGGTGGGCTTGCCCTTGGGCTCGGGTCCGCCGAGGAGCGCGGCGGCGGCCTTCGCCTTCTTTGGCTCGGGCTTACCGGCGGGTTGGACCTGGAGGGCGGCTTCGAGATTCTGCTGCTTGCCGGCGCCGATGCCGGTGACGCCTTCGACGGGCTTGATGCCGCCAGCGGCGGGCTTGATGCCGCCAGCGGCGGGCTTCACGCCTTCGGGCGGCTTCACGCCCTTGACGCCCGCGAGTCCCTTGGCGGGCGGAGGCGGTGGCGTAGCCTTCGTGCCCGCGCCTTTAACGGCTTCCGGCGGTTTCATGCCTTTAACGCCTTCAACGCCCTTCGGGGCAGGCGGAGGCGGCGTCCCCTTGGTCCCGGCACCCTTGACGCCTTCAGGGGGCTTCACGCCCTCGGCCCCGACCAAGCCCTTGGATGGAGGCGGAGGAGGGGTAGCCTTCGTCCCCGCGCCTTTGACGGCTTCCGGCGGTTTCACGCCTTCAACGCCTTCGAGGCCCTTCGGGGCGGGCGGAGGCGGCGTGGCTTTCGTGCCGGCGCCCGCGACAGGCTTCGCACCTTCGGTGACGGAAGTCGGCGGCGGCGTTTGTTTCACGGCCTTGGCCCCACCGGGCGCCTTCACGCCGTCGACCTTATCAACACCCTGCACGGTGGTAGGGGCGATGTTCTTCGCAGCGGGATCAATCTCCTTCACCTTGCCGGAGCCTTCTTGACGGACGCCGCGCACGCCTTCGACGGCGGACGGAGCGGGCGCTTCCTGGGCGAAGGCAAAGGCGCCGATGGCGCAAAGGAGAAGGTGGGTCTTCATAAGTTATTCTGGCGGACGGAGCGGGCGAATTCCGCTTCGACGCGCTTCTCGTAGTCGGCAAGGGCCGCGGGGTCCTGGTGTTCGGCGAGGTAGCGGAACACCTGACGGGTGCGTTCGGCGTAAGGACGCCATTCGTCTTCGGTGGCTCCGTTGGCCTTGAGCAAGGCGGTCGCGTAGAAGTAGGCCTTGCCGAGCGTCTCGCGGATCGCGCGAGTCGTCGAGCCGTCCTCGCCGTCGACTGCGGCCGACTCCTTCAGTAGCTGGGCTAGGTCGGAGATGGCGCCGGCGACGTCGAGCATCTCGATCTTCGCCTTGGCCTTCGCGAGGCGGATCTGATGGCGGACGGACGGGCGTTCGTCCTGCGGCAGTTCAGTCGAGAGCTTATCGTATTCCTCGACGACCGTCGCCCAATCCGGCTCCTTCGCGCGCTCGAGCTCGCGGATTGTCAGGAGATGATCACGGGCTTTCTCGCGAGCCATCTGAGCCTGGCCTTCGTTGAAATGATAATACACCACCCCGACCGGGAAGAGCAGCCAAAGGAGCGTGAAGATCTTCCTCATCGGACGGCGCCCTCCCCGGCTTCGGTTTCAAGGCGAACGACGCGCCAGCGGGAGCCGGCATATTGCAAGGCCACGGGTAGCAGCGCGAGGATTGCGGAGCCCAGAGCCATGGCCAGCACGGCCAGCTGCGCGAGACTGAGGCCAGATTTCGGCAACGGCGCCCGTTGGACGAGGTCGCCCAAGGCGGTGGTCGGCAGGTGTTTCTCGTTCACGTCGAAATAGGAACCACGCAAGGCGCGCGCGACCGCCGCAAGCACTTCGGCGTCCTGTCGGGACTGGTGGCCCGCGATGAAGGTACCCTTGCGCGGATTACCGACGCCGAGCACGAGCACATCCTTGATGGATTTTGGGCGTGGCAGAATCGGCTGGAGTGGAATCGTGTCGCCATCAGTAAAGACGACTAAGCGCACCGTCTGCGCCGGCATGCCATCGACGACCTTGACCGCCGCGTTGATGGCGGTACCGAGATCGGTCGAGCCAGCCTTCATCACATATTGGAGGGGCAAGCCGTTGAAGACGTTGCGGACGAGTTCCGGATCATGCGCGTCCATCACGACGGAATGCGCCTCGGTATAGAAACCGATGACGCCGTAACGTAAGTCGCCGCCGACGCGCATGAGCACGGCTTCGACTTCTTCGCGCATGCGCTCCTGCCGGGTCTGCTTTCCCTCTGGCCCTGCGTCCTTGAGGTACATACTGGGTGAAAGATCGGCCACGAAGATTAGGTGGACCGGCTCCTTCGTCTCCGCAGGTTTGCCGTCCTTGGCCGCCTGATGCAGCTGCCACATCACCGCCAAGCCCCAGGCGAAAGCCGTGATCGCCAGGCAACGCAGAAAAGGGGCCAGCATGGTCCACCCGCGGGAGGCTGCCTCGGGGCCAAAGGCCAACCGAGCGGCGACGTTTACCCGACGAGCATGCAAGCCCTCCGCCAAAGCGGAGAGCAGCAGCACCAGAAGGGCGGCGGTCAGGGGGGGCATGGGGTGCCGACACGGGGAGTGCCGGAAGCCCGATAAGTTGGGTCGGTTCTGGCAGGGTGCAAATGCTCTTTATCGAAGCCGTCCGGCCCTGTGGGCTACTGTGAATAACTTACCTCCCTTCAGTTTGTCCAAGAAATGTCGTGCGGGCACCAAAATACCCCTTCCGCTTAGAGCCGGACGCGGAGGCGCGGGGAGATGGGCGTACCGGCGTCGCGGCGCGGGCGCTTCGGGCCCTTGCCGGGCGTCTCGTCGTCGGCGATCAGAGCTTCCTCGAATTCTTTCGGCATCGGCGACGACGCCTTGAACTCGACCTTCGCCCCCTGCCAGTCGAAAGACAGCTGCGTCGACTCGGCGTGCAGGAAGAGACGCTTAAAACCGCGAGCGGTGCCAACGGCCTTGTTGAATTCAAAATCACCGTAAGTGCGGTCGCCAAGGATCGGATGGCCATGAGCGGAGCTTTGGACGCGCAACTGATGCGTCCGACCCGTGCGCGGATCGAGCTGGATGAGCGAGAGCGGCAGCGAACCGCCGGCCGAGCGTTGCCAGGCGTAGACCGTCACCGCGGGAGCGCCGGTACCCGTCTCGGAACGGACGCCGCCGCCGGGACCTTTGGTCTTGGCCATCTGATCCTGCCAAGTGCCACGGGGCGTGCGCAGGCCGCGACCGCGAATGAGGGCGACGTAGCGCTTCCAGACCTGCGAGCGGGCGAACATCTTGCGGACCAGATCGGCGATGCCTTCGTCCAGCGAAAGGAGCAACGTACCGCTGGTCGGGGAATCGAGCCGATTCAGCAGATAGACGCGGCGAATGCCACCCTTGCCGTCGCGGACATGAAAGGCCTCCTCGTCGAGGGAGTAGTTGCCGGTGATCAGGATGGTGCCCTTCTCGGCGACTTCACCGGGATTCGGATGGGACAGGATACCATCGGGCTTCTCGACCGCAATGAGGCCGCATTCGTGCGACGCCACCACGCGCACGCCGCGTCCAAAAGGGATCCAATCAGTGGCCAAAGTCATCAGTGATAAATAAAGTTGATCGTGACCGTGTCGCTCTCGCCATACATGGCGACCATATCCGCACGCCAGATATCGTAAGGTGCGGGCGCCATCACGGCATCCTTGCAGGCGAGGGTCATCACCCGGGTGACCTCGGAGTGGAGGACCTGGGTGTCCGTGACCGTGCCGTCGCGATGCAGCCGGAAGCGCACAATCACGTTGCCGCGGGAGAGGCCTTCGAAGCGCGAACGCTCGATGATACTCCACCAACTGGATTGGATGGCCTCCAACATCCGCTGCGTATAGTCACCGTAATTGCTGAAACGCGCGTCGACCGCGATGGTTCCGGCGCGATTGACGCCGACGGGCCGGCGCAGTAGCAGACCGTAAGTGCCGGAAGGTACGGAGGCGCGCGGACGGTCAGGATTGGCCGCGACAGGGACGGGAGCGGGAGTCGGCGCGGGCTGGACGGCCAACTTGCCGGGCCCGGGCGGCGGCGCGGCCTTGACCGGCGCAGCCATCGAGATCGAAGGCTGGGTGGCGGGGGCGGCCTGAGATTGATCAATGGAGCGAGGCTTACCCTGCGCAATGCGAAGCTGTTCGGACGTACCCTCGGATTTCGGGAGAGGCGAGTTGGTGGGCATCTTTTCCGGGACCGGCTGCGCGGCGGTCTGATTGCGGGAAGAAGTATACGGAGTGGTCTTGGGTACGGCCTGATTGGCGAGCGGGTTCGTCTCGATGAAACGGAGCTTCGGCGGCAAGCGGGCTTCGTCGATCTTGACCGGGGCCGTCAGGACCTCCACCGGACGGACGAACGCCACGACCTTATGAAAAGTATCCGGCAAGACCCAGAGCAGGAGCAGGTGCAGGCCGAGCGATACCGCGACCGCAATAGCCGCGGACCGCAGGTCGATGGATTCTTCAGGCCGCACGCCATGAAGTTAGGCGGACGCCGCCCGACTTCAAGCGTAGGCGAGGACGATTATCGGTCGGCGAATTCCTGCGTGAGCGCCGACAGTGTCTGGCGACAGTCCTCGCGCGTGCCGACCACCACGTAAAGCTGGAAGCCATAGTCGCCGGGCTTGATGCCGGCAGGCGACCGGAGACGGAAGACACAGTTCCACTTCACGACCTTGTCCTGCTCGAAACGAAAGCGACCATACCCGGGCTGGGACTGGCCCGCTGGCGGGCGGTAGGGCGTGAAGACGCCCATGGCATGGGAACCCGAAGGCGTCGAAAGCACCACCGGATCACGCTGCTCGCCGTTCTGGCGCGGCAACGGGACCAAGGTCTCAGTCTGGGCGTCAAACCGCAACACCTCGGAGAATGCCATCGGCATATAACCAGTCAGACCCTCGAGCTGCAGATACGTGTGCGGGCGATCGGCCGGCACGGTGAACGTCACCCTGTAATCCAGTACGTGGTCCATGCCCGGACGGCCGATGCGCACCTGCTTGGCGAGGACATGATCCGACAGCAGCGTGGTATTCTGCGCCAACTGCCCGTGCGACTTCATGCCCGGCGCGAGCCAATAGGCCATGCGCGTTCGCGTCGAGAGGACGCCATCCTTCACGGAAAGGAATTCCAAACGACTCGTGGACTTCGGTCCGAGTGCATCGACGACCGAACCGGCCTCGGTCGGGTTGTAGCATTCAACATGATAAACCCCGTCGACGTCGGCGTTGATCGCGGACTGCAGCTGACGGCCGTGGTCGTGTGAATCAATGAACTCCACACCGGCCCACTTTACGGAATCAATCGCACCGGCGAGACGGCTCGTGGTCCGGATGACCAACGGCTTACCGCCAATCATACCAGAAAGTTCGGCATCACCGCTCACGACCGGCGCCTGCGCGATTACCACGGTCGGCAGGAGTAGCAACCAGGCCTTCATGTGGTGAGCCTTTCGAGGATACCCAGCGCGGCGAGGCGCGCTTGCACGAATTCGACTGGCAGGCCCATGATCGTCGAGATGGGCTGCTGGAAATCGTCGATGATGATCTCCTTGCCCTGCTGGATGCCGTAAGCACCGGCCTTGTCCAAGGTGTTCACCAA
>CAIVYX010000154.1 GCA_903910245.1 uncultured Opitutia bacterium
AGGACCCCCTGACTGGCACCGACACCCAGGTCCTCTGGGTCAAGGGCTCCGGCGGCGACCTCCGCACCAGCAATCGCGAGAACTTCTCGTCCCTCTATCAGGACAAGCTCGTCGGCCTCCAGAAGTCCTACGCTGCCCGTGCCGACAAGGGACTGAAGTCCCAGGCCGAAGACGACATGGTCGGCATGTACAATCACGCCACCTTCAACCTCAACCCCCGCGCGTCGTCGATTGACACCCCCCTGCACAGCTTCCTTCCCGGCAAGCATGTCGACCACATGCACCCGAATGCGATCATCTCGATCGCTGCTTCCAAGAATTGCGAAGCACTCACCAAAGAAATCTTCGCCGGCAAGATGGCTTACGTAAAGTGGATGCGCCCGGGCTTCGAGCTCGGCCTCGCCATGCAGGATATCTCCCACCAGCAGCCCGCCATGAAGGCCATCATGATGGGCCAGCACGGCTTCATCTCCTGGGCTGACGAAGACAAGGCCTGCTACGAGCTGACCCTCGCCATGATCGAGCAGGCTGCGGCCTACATCGATGCCAAGTATCAGGCCAAGGGCGGCGACGCCAAGGTCTTCGGCGGGGCACTTTACCAGACCCTCGACACCGAGAAGCGTCACGCCGCCTTCGCCGCCATCCTGCCTTGGCTCCGCGGCCAGGTCTCTAAGGAGAAGCGCTTCATCGGCACCATCCAGGACGACGAGAAAATCCTCCGCTTCGTCAACTCGAAGGACGCCCCGCGCCTCGCCGAGCTCGGCACCTCCTGCCCTGACCATTTCCTCCGCACGAAGATCAAGCCGCTCTATGTAAACTGGAACCCCCAGTCCGAAGACGCCGCTGCGCTGAAGACCAAGCTCGCCGCTGCCCTCGAGCAGTACCGCAAGGATTACGCCGCCTATTACAACGCCTGCAAGCGCGCGAACTCGCCGGCAATGCGCGACCCGAATCCGACCGTCGTACTCATCCCCGGCCTCGGCATGATCGCCTGGGGTAAGGATAAGTCCGAGTCCCGCGTCACCGCCGAGTTCTACAACTGCGCCGTCGAAGTCATGCGTGGCGCTGAAGCCATTGACCAGTACATCGCCCTGCCTCAACAGGAAGCCTTCGACATCGAGTACTGGCTGCTCGAAGAAGCCAAGTTGAAGCGCATGCCGGCCGAGAAGGAACTCGCCCGCCAAATCATCATCGTCGTCGGCGCCGGCTCCGGCATCGGCAAGGAGACCGCGCATCGCCTCGTCAAGGAAGGCGCCCATGTCGTCTGCGTCGATAAGAACGTCGAGGCTGCCCAGGCCACGGCCAAGGAGATCACCGATAAGCTCGGTACGGGCATCGGCGTCGCCGGCACGGGCCTCTCCAACTGCGGCCCGGCTATCGGCCTCTCTGGCGATATCATGGATCGCTCCTCAATCCGCAAGATGCTCGACCAGGTCGCGCTCGCCTACGGTGGCTTCGACTCCATCTGCGTCACCGCCGGCATCTTCGTCTCGCCCGACACCACCGGCCACATTCCAGACGACAAGTGGGCGCTCACCTTCGCTCTCAACGTCACCGGCAGCTACCTCGTTGCCGACGAAGCCTTCAAGACTTGGAAGGAGCAGGGTCTCCGCGGCAACCTCGTCCTGACCACCAGCGCCAACGCCGCTGTGGCCAAGAAGGGTTCCGTCGCCTACGACACCTCGAAGGCCGCCGCCAACCACCTCGTCCGCGAGATGGCCATGGAG
>CAIVYX010000155.1 GCA_903910245.1 uncultured Opitutia bacterium
CCTACCTCCGGCCACCATGCGGCGGCCGAAGGCAACTAGGTCGGCACGCAGTGCCGACCCTACCTCAAGGCAAGCACTCCCCCTATACTCGATACTCCATACTCTCACTTTAGCCTCCGTGCCCTCTATTGGTTGCCCTCCGCTCTCTTCCTTGCCTAATGGACACATGGATCTCGTCCGCGAACTCATCGATTACGTGAAGCACCCGAGCGTGTCCACCGACCCGGCCTTTAGGGCAGGCATGGACGGCGCGCGCGAACATATCTGCGGGCTGCTCAAGCAGGCGGGCCTCGAGGTCGAAGTCGTCCCGACGCCCCTCCACCCGATCGTGCTCGGCCGTCGCCGTGGTCCGAAGGAATGGCCGCACATCGTCCTCTACGGCCACTATGACGTGCAGCCAGCCGATCCGCTCAATCTCTGGACCTCCCCGGCCTTCGAGCCCGTCGTCCGTGATGGCAAAATCTGGGGCCGTGGTACCGCCGATAACAAGGGCCCGCACCTGGTCGCCGTCGCCGCGCTCACCCGCCTGCTCAAGCGCTGCCCGAACCTGCCGCTACGCATTACATTCCTCATCGAAGGCGAAGAAGAGATCGGCTCTCCGAGCTTCCCTGAATTCCTCCACAACCATAAGGCTGAACTCGCCGAGGCCGACTGCGTCATTCTTTCCGATACCGCTTCTCCGTCGTCCGACCAGATCGTCATCACGACGGCTCTCCGCGGCATCGTCGGGCTCGAAGTCGGCTTGACCGGCCCGAAGTCCGACCTGCACTCCGGCCTTCATGGCGGCGCGGTTTATAATCCCATTCAGGCCTTAGCCGAACTCTGTGCCTCGCTGCATGACGCCGATAACGCCGTCACGGTCGAAGGCTTCTACGACGGCGTCGAACAGCCGACCCGCTGGGAGCGCGAAGAATTGCGCAAGCTGCCGCTGAGCGAAGACGGTTACCGCCGCGCCCTCGGCGTCGACGAACTGCATCCCGCTCCCGGCCTCGACGGACTCGAAGCCGTGCGCTTCGCGCCGACGCTCGAGTTCAACGGCATCGGCGGTGGCTATCAGGGCAAGGGCTCCAAGACCGTCATCCCGTCTAAGGTCTTCGCCAAGATCACCTGCCGACTCGTCTCGGGTCAGGATCCGGTCGACGTGCACCGCAAGGTCGCCGCGGCCATCCATGCCCGCGCTCCGAAAGGCGTGCGCGTCGACCTTATCGAGATGCAGGGCAATGCGGCCTACTTCGTCTGCCCGCCGGACCGCCCGAACACCCCGGCCGGCCAGAATCCCGTCTTGGCCAAGGCCTTCCGCGAGGCCGACAAGGCCATCGGCGAAGCTTTTGGCAAACGCCCGCTCTATCTCCGTGAAGGCGGCAGCGTGCCCATCATTGGCGACATCCGCCGCGAGACTGGGCTCGATTCCGTCATGATCGGCCTGTTCACACCCGAGTCGCACCTGCACGCCCCGAACGAGAACTTCGAGCTCGTCATGGCCGAACGCGCCGTGAACGCCTACGAGAAACTCCTCGAGCGTCTCGCCGGCACCGACCGCGGTCCGCGCTAAGGCAGTATGGGACTTTCGGAAACCTGCCCGAGGCCCTCCGCCTCATTGCTCTTCATTGCCTATAATCACGAGGCCTTCGTGGAAGAGGCCTTGCTTTCCGCCCTTCGGCAGGATGTGGCGACGTTTGAACTCGTCGTCGTCGATGACGCATCGACGGACCGCACCCGTGCCATCCTTGAAGAGGTCTTGGCCCGCAAGACGCCGCCCGGCGTGACGATCAAGAAACTTTATAAAGATAAGAACGGGGGCCTGATTGCGGCGGTAAACGACGCTATGGCGATGGCGGCAGGGGAGGCCTTTGTGCTCATGGCGGGGGACGATGTTTCTATGCCTTGTCGTCTCGCCCGGTCGCTGCGTACCTTCGCCGATCAGCCGTCGGTCCAACTCGTCTATGGAGACTGCGTCAAGATTGACGAAGCCGGCCGGCCCTTTGCTTCCCCGGTCTCGGAAGCAATGCCCCGGTTTTTTCCTACGACGACGCCCGCCTGACCCGAATCTATGCTGGGTCGTTACCGTTCGGCGCCGCCGCCGCCTATCGCCGCAGGCTCTTTGACTTTTTCGGCCCGATGGGCGCGGGCGAACATGGGGAAGATAATTGCTATTGGGTCCGCGCGCTAATGTTGGGCGAGATTTACCGCGACCCAACCTGTTTCATCCATTGGCGGCAGCATACGGGTAACCTGTCCAACTTTACTTCCCAGCTGGGGGACGCCGGCTGGCGTCGCCGACACCTGGAATGGATGGAGAAACACGCGACGATTTCCCGGCAGTGGCTGAAGGACATCGCGCTGGCCCGGGATGCCCGGCTGATTTCCTGGACGCGGGCGCAGCGGTTGAAGTTCGCCGCCCTTCGAGAAGACCGCACTTGGGCCCTAGAGGCGAGCTCCCTGCGCTGTGACCCTTGGGGTGAATGGTCAAAGCATGCACTCCGCCTGCTCGGCGTCGGGCGAATCTCTACGACCTTGAAGATGTTGATGTTGAGGCTTTCACCGCGTCGCCAGGAGCGGAAATGGCGGTTTTTCGCGAAACTTAAGTCAAATCCGGCGGCTTGAGGCCCACTTAGGGGGCTGGAGGGTGTTTTCCCTTTCTTCAGGGCCGTAAAGTCCTAAACCTCTAGGGCATTCACCATGGCCGTCTTCCGCAAGCGCACGCACACCCCGACTCCTAAGAAGAAGGATATCCCGGCAGGTCTCTGGACCAAGTGTCCCCTCGATGGTGAGATGGTCTACACCAAGGACCTAGAGGCCAACTGGAACGTCTTCCCGATCAGCGGCTATCACGAGCGCCTGTCGACCAAGCGCCGCATCGCCCTCCTGATCGACGACGGCTCCTGGAAGGAGACCGACAGTAAGCTGGTCTCCAAGGACCCCCTCAAATTCACCGCCGGAGGTTCCTACCCTGAGCGCCTTGCCCAGCACCAGAAGAAGTCCGGCCTCCGTGACTCGGTCGTCTGCGGTCATGGCCTGATGGACGGCCTTCCGGTCTCCCTCGCGATCATGGACTTCTCGTTCATGGGCGCCTCGATGGGCTCCGTCGCCGGCGAGAAAGTCACCCGCGCCATCGAGCGCGCGATCAAGCTGAAATGCCCATGCGTCGTCGTCTGCGCCTCCGGTGGC
>CAIVYX010000156.1 GCA_903910245.1 uncultured Opitutia bacterium
AGGAAGTCGGCGCTGCGGCGGAGCTGGTCGATGCCGTCGACGCCGTCCTCGATGCTGATCCAGCCGTCGAAGCCGACACGCTTCAGCTCGGTGAAGATGGCGTCGTAGTCGTTGAGGCCCTTGCCGATTTCGCCGTGGCGGAGGCGCTTGGCGTAGCCGGCCGCGCCGCCTTCTTCCTTCCGGAGGTCTTCGAGGGTGCCTTCGATGAGATAGCGGTCGGATGCGTGCATGGTCACGACGCGGTGCGAGACGCGCTTGAGCAGTGCGATGGGGTCGTCGCCGGCGATGTAAGCGTTGCTGGGGTCGTAGTTCACGCCGAAGCCGTCGGAGGGCAGGGCGTTCACGAGGGCGCAGAAGACATCCATCTTCTGGGCGAACTCGGGATACATCCAGAAGTCGTCCTTGTAGTGGTTCTCGAGGATGAGCGTGACGCCGCGTTCCTTGGCGTAAGGGATGCAGGCGATGATGCTGTCGGCGGCGAGGCGCACGCCTTCGGCGTCGGTGAGTTCGGGGCGACGCTGGCCGCTGAGGACCCGGCAAAAGGACCCCCCGAGCGCGTGGGTCATGTCGATCCAGCGCTTCTGCTTGGCGATCTCGGCGTCGCGGAAGGCCTTGTCCGGATGCGTGAAGTCGGGCGAGCAGCACATCATCGGGATGGACATCCCGAGGTCGCCGACCTGGCGGCGGAAGACCGGCCAGTTGGCTTCGTCGGCCATCTCGAGAAACCCCGCGTAGAATTCCAGGCCCTGAACGTCGAGGGTGGCGGCGAGTGAGAACCACTCGGTGAGCTTCATCGTGCCGTCCTTGCAGAGGGCATGCATGTAGGCCTTCGGGAAGGCGGCGATCTTCGGCATGGTCAGGCTTTCTGTCCCGGCAGGGTTTCCGGATCCTTCGGCGGGTTGCGGCCGATGAAGGGGTGCTGTTCCAGTTCGACGACCGAGCCGCTGATCGGGCCGGCTTCGTCGGCGAGCCAATAGATGGCGGCGGCGGCGATCTCGTCCGGCGTGATCAGCCGTCCGGCGGGAGCGTAGACGCGGGGCAGGTCGGCATGCCAGTCGGCCTTGAGGCCGTGGTCCTTCTTGCGCTGGGCTTCGTTCTCCGTGAGCACCCAGCCCGGGTTGATCTGGTTGACGCGCACGCCGTTGAGGCGGTGGAGCGTATCGCCGAGATTGCGGGTCAGGGTCGTCAGGGCGCCCTTAGAGACGCTGTAGGGCAGTAGGTTGGGTTCGCCCGAGTAGGCGTTGACGCTGCCTATATTGAGCACCGCGCCACGGGACTTCGTCAGGTGGGGCAGGGCGGTCTGGATGAGCAGGAACGGGACGACCGTGTTCACCGCGAGCATCTTATGGAAGAAGGCCGCGTCGGTGGTCTGGATATTGCCCTGCGCGACCATCGCCGCGTTGTTCACCAAGCCGTCAAGCTTGCCGAAGGCCTTCACCGCGAGGTCGACCAGGCGCTGCGGGCATCCCGGCGAGGTCAGGTCCTCGATGTGGATGACGCCGTTGGTCGCGCCGATCTCGGCGAGCGTCGCCTCGGCGAGGTTCTTCTCGAGTCCGTGGATGACGACCTTGGCGCCTTCGCGCACGCAGCGCTTGGCGATGGCCTTGCCGATGCCGGTCGTGCTACCGGTGACGATGATGACCTTGTCTTGGAGGCGCATGTTCAGACGGGCTTGAGGACGGACTTCACGACTTCGCCCTAGTGCATCTTCTCAAAGGCGGTGTGCCAGTCGGTGATGGGCCAGACGCCGCCGATGATCGGACGGACGTCGAACTGGCCGCTGGCCATGAGGGCGATGACGCGCTGCCAGATGGGCCAGTTGTGGCTGAAGCTGCCTTGG
>CAIVYX010000157.1 GCA_903910245.1 uncultured Opitutia bacterium
GTGGCGAATGTCAGCGTGTCGCCATCGCCCGCGCCTTGGTCAATCGTCCGTCGGTGATCCTGGCCGACGAACCGACCGGCAATCTCGACGAGCGCACGGGTGCCGAGATCATGGACCTCCTGCTGGGCGT
Organism: uncultured Opitutia bacterium; assembly: GCA_903910245.1. Lineage (GTDB taxonomy): Bacteria > Verrucomicrobiota > Verrucomicrobiia > Opitutales > UBA953 > UBA953. The sequence goes on from CAIVYX010000157.1 coordinate 131, forward strand.
CGTCGCCGAGCGTGGTGCGGCCCTGATCCTCGTCACGCACAGCCGTGAGTTCGCCGAGCGGGCCCACCGCCGCTTCGTGCTCTCCGGCGGCGTGCTTACTCCTGCCTGATTTGACAAAAGGGCGGGGCAGTGTTGTCTGAGCAGGACATGAACGCCGCTCTGACGCCCGCCCAACTTCTCGCTTCCCTTGAATGGCGCTATGCCACCAAGGCTTTCGATACCCGCAAACTTCCGGACGCCACCTGGGCCGCGCTCGAAGAGTCCCTCCGCCTGACGCCTTCGTCCTACGGCCTCCAGCCCTGGAAGTTCTTCATCATCTCGGATCCGGCCGTCCGCGCCCAGCTGCGACCGGTTTCCTGGAACCAGACGCAGGTTACCGACGCCTCGCATCTCATCGTCTTCGCCCGTCGTACCGAAATCACGGAGAAGGACGTGAACGATTTCTTCCACCAGATGGTCAGTGAGCGCGGCGCTGATGCTTCGAAGCTCGAACCGTATCGCCAGATGATGCTCGGTGGCGTGGTCAACGGTAAGGACGCCGCCGGCCAGAAGGAATGGGCGGCTCGCCAGCTCTACATCGCCCTCGGTCAGCTCATGGGTGCCGCCGCGGCCCTTGCGATCGACACGTGCGCGCTGGAAGGCATCGACCCCGCCGCCTACACCGAGATTCTCGGCCTGAAGGGCAGCGGCTACGAAGTCATCGTCGCCTGCGCCGTCGGCTACCGCTCCGCGGACGACAAGTATGCTGGGATGAAGAAGATCCGTTATCCGGCCAGCCGCGTCATCGGCCGCGTCTGATCAACTGCGGGCGGACCAGCGCACGAATTCCTCGTCGTCGGTCAGCACCTGCGGGTCGCCGTACTCCGTCGAAAGCAGGCTGCGATACGCCTCGTCGGCGAAGCGGCGGCAGTGTAGGAGCACGCGTGCCGAGTGGCCGGGTGCACGGACGAGTCGGCCGAGCGCTTGGTTGACCTTGCGCATGCCGGGGCGGACGTACGCCAACGAGAATGCGTCTTCGGCGCCCGCTTCGACGAACATCTTGCGGCGGGCTTCCTGGAGGGCGTTGACCTCCGGGAGCGCGGGACCAATCACCACCGCCGAACGGATGCGGCCGCCCAGCATGTCGACGCCTTCGCCGAGCGAGCCGCCGAGAATCAGGCAGAGGATGGTGTAGCGGTTGAGCGAATCCTCGACGAAGCGCGCGGTGCCGTCAGGACCGAGTCCGCGGGGCTGCACGGCCACGTCGGCTTTCGGATCTAAGTCGCGCACTTCCTTCACCACGGCTTCGGCGTACTTGTACGAAGGGAAGAAGGCCGCGACTGCGCCTTCTTGCGAGAGACGGAGTAGGGCAGCGCCGGTGCGAGCCATGTAGCCTTCGCGGGTTTTAAGGCGCGTGTCCACGCGTCCATCAATCGCGACGGTGTAAGCGCCTTGGCGCCACGGCGCGAGGGCGTTGACCATCACGAGATTATCCGGGTCGAGCCCGCAGTCGGCCGCGAGCGAGCCGCGCGGGCCGGGCGTCGCGGTCATCAGCAGGCTGTGGCCAAACGCGCGGAGGCGTTCGCCAGTGGCCTTGGCGGCGGAAAGGCAATCGAGGCTGAGCAGGCCGGGCTTCGGCGACCAGAGCAGCCAACCCAAGTCGGCGGCTTCGAGGCGTTCGGACCACGTTGCGGCGTTCCAGACGGCCTGTTTGGCGGCGTCCGGAAGGTCATCGGTATTGAACGGGTGTTCCGCGGCGAGGACCGACATACGTTCCGCGATGGCCATCGCTTCGATGCGGTCGTCTGGCGAGATCGCGTCGGCCTTCGGGAGGCGATGGAGGAACTCGGCCCACATCTGGGCGGTCTGGCACCAGGCTTCGGGAGCGCGGAAACGCGTGAGCGTGAAAGCGAAGTCGGCCGCGGATTGTTCATCGTCACGGAGCGAGAGGCATTCCGCGGCGCGGTCAGGCAGGTTGTGGGCTTCGTCTACGATGAGCACCGTATCATGGATATCCCATCCCGGCACGGTCTCGAGCGCGGCCCGGTTACGCGGGGAGAAGACGTAGTTGTAGTCGCAGATGACGACGTCGGCATGCGCGAGCATGGCCTTGGTGATATCCCACGGTGGCACGCCGGCGATGCGGCCGATCTCGCGGACCCGACGAAGGTCGGCGGCTTCCTCAAGGAGGTGTTGCGGGTCGATCTTCGCGTTGGCCCAGTTACGCCGGATTTGCTCAGGGTCGTCGGTGATGCCGTCGACCTCGTGTTCGGAGCGCGGGCGGAGGAGCACGGCGCGGAGTTCGTTGCTGCGGGCGAGGCGGCGGAGTTCGGTGAGTACCTGCGTCTGGCCGGTGCCCTTGCCGGTGAGGTAGAGGAGGCGACCGGCGCGGCCGCCGCGGAGGAGGCCGAGTCCGTGGCGCAAGGCCGCGGAGGTTTTGCCGAAGCCCGTCGGCGCGACGAGGAGGCGCGTGGGCGAATCGAGGCCAGCTTGGTCGAGGTCGGCGCAGCATTGGAGCCACTCTGGTCGCGGTTCCTTGAACGGCAGTCGGTCGGGCAGGTTGAGTAGGCGCGCGTGACTGGCCCGACGATTCTCGGCGTGCGCGGCGAGCGTCTCTGCCTGCGTGAGCAGGTCGGCTTCGGCGGAGCGGGGTAGGGCGACGGGTTGGCGGGTGCCGTCAGCGGGGTCGATGAAGATGAGTTCGCCTTTCACCTCGCGGGCGCCGGAAGCTAGACGGGCGGCGTGACAGTAGGCCGCGAGCTGCAGGAAGTGGTGCGCGAAGCGGCCGATGAGGAATTCGGGTTTCCGCGGCAGCTTCAGGCTGATGGTTTTGATTTCACGGATGCGGATCTCATTGGCTGTCTCGAGCCACTGGTCGGCGCGGCCGGTGATGGCGATGGTCCAACCGAGGGCGCCGACTTCGCAGGCGATCGTGCGTTCGAACTGCCAGCCCTGACCTTCGGCTTCGGCGACCTTGCGCATGGTCTCGTGCCATTGGCGGCCCGCTTCGGCGCGCCAAGGGGCGCCACCGGCACCCGCGCCCGGCCCGGGTCGGAACGTCGCGAACTCCTGCGCGCTTAGCTCGACGCGCTTCGCCTTGATATCGATGCGCATCAGGGCAGGACGTAGTGGGCCTCGCCGGCGGCCCAGCGTTCGAGGTCCGTGGCGAGCTTCGCGACGGTCTCTTCGTCCGTCGTCTGCGCGTCCAGCGGTTGCCCGAGGATCGCGGACGCGTGCTCCTGGCGGGCGCCGAGTCGCGTGAACCACTGTTCATGCACGCCCCATCCGCCGTCCTTCAGGATGAGCCAGAGGCTCTTGAAATAGGCACAATCGGCGCGCGGGCGCGCGGCCATCGCGTCGAACGTTTCGAGCGCGATGCGGTAGCAGACCTCGGCGGATTCGGGCGGTGGGGGGTTCTTGCGCAGCATCGACGCGAGGCGACAGGCGCGCTCGAGCGTGCGGTGGTCGCGGGCGAGGCCGGCGCGGCGCGTGAGGAGGCGATAATCCCTGGCGAAGCGGATGCCGCCGTCTTTGGCGCGTTCAAGGCTCACTTCGCCTTCATCGAAGAGGTCGGGCAGCGTCGTACCGTTGCCACGTTGGGTGCGGATGAGGCAGCGGACGATGCCTTCGGCGGGCTCAAGCAGCGTGAGCAGGGAATGCGATTCCCCGGAGGGATCGCGACCCAACACCAGGCAGCGGAGGCTCGACGCGGACATCCGGCCTACTCCTTGCTTTCCGGCTTGGGGACGACGGAGCCGAAGCTCATCAGCAGACCGAGGGCTTCCCCGACCGTCAGCTTCGTTTCGCGGACTTCTTCGGGAGAGAGGTGCAGGATGACGCCGGTGGTCGGTGCGGGTGCGGCTGGAATGAAGACGTTCACGACCTGTTTACCGATGGCCTCGCTGAAGACCGTCGGTTGCTCGTGGGTCACGACAGCGATGGTCCCCATGCCTGGGCGGGGGAACTCGACCATCACCACGCGGCGGAAGGTGTCCTTGTTGCGGCCGCTGAGGGCATCGACCATCTGGCGGATGGTGCCGTAGAGGGCA
>CAIVYX010000158.1 GCA_903910245.1 uncultured Opitutia bacterium
GCACCTCGTCTGGCTCATCTGGGCGGTCGCCGCCTCGGCTACCTTGGTTGTCGGTACACGGACGCGCTCGGAACTCGTCCACTGGTCTTCGGAGGCCCTTACTGCTATCGCGGTGTTCTCTTTCATCAGACATCTTCCGGAGCACTCGTGGGTAAGCCTGCTCGGCATTGCTGTTTTCGGGCTGCTGCTGGCCTTCCGTGAGGATTGGGAGCGTGTCGCTGACCATCAGAAGTTCCGGCGCATCCTTGGTATTCTCGGCCTGGCAATCGCCGTGCTGGCGGTCCAGAATCTCCTTCCTAAGGCCGATTCTGGCTGGCCGTGGTTGGTGCTGCTGCTCGGATCAGCCATCCGTTTCCGTCCGGCCCTGCTTTGGGCCGCTCTACCAGGTTACCTCGTTACTGGCGCCGTCGTTGTCTTCTGGCGATATTCTGCGGCGGGGGCTTCGCCCGGTTGGGCGGCGGCCTGGGCGGCATTGCTGATGCTGATTAACTCCGCCGCACTTTGGCGATTAATCGGACGAGAGGGCGACGGGGTGAAGTTCCTGCGACACGTGCTGCCCTTGATAACGGCCGTGATTGCCTTCGCCTTCGTTCATAATGCCACCGATGTCATCCTATCGCAGGGGAACAGGAATACTCCGTCAGCTTGGCATATTACCTTGCTCTGGTCCGTCGGCGCCACGCTGTTGGTCGGGCTGACTGCAGCCTGGCGCCGACTTGGGTCGATTCCTTCGGATCTTTCCTGGGCGGCCTTCGGTGGACTCGTTGGCTTCTTGATCCAAGGGATGGTGAAGAGCGGCTCGGGCGTAGACCTTCTCGGACTCGAGCATTCGCTATTCATTCTGCTGGGCCTAGCTTCGATGCTTCATGTATTGGTCGTCCATACGCGCGAGGAGGGGGCCCAGCGCGCATTCCTCGGCGCAGTCGCCCTGCTTGGCACGTTCATCATGCTGGCTAACCTGCCTGGCGCCGGCGTCTCGCTCTTCTGGGCCTTAGCTTCCGTGCTGACGTTCGTCATCGGACACTTTCTGGCGACGCGTTCGCTGCGTATGGTCGGCCTCGTCGGCCTCGCCATCGCGACCATCCGGGTGCTGTCACACGACATTACGGACCTATTGGGCCGTATTGCGGCCTGCACCGCCTTGGCCGTCGCCTTCTTCGGCGTCGCCTGGCTCTACGGCCGGATCACCGCCGACAAGAAGGACGCTTAGATTACGGCCTTCCCCTTATTCTTCCTATGACCCCACTACGCTATGATTGTCACGTCCACCTCGTCGGTAATGGCCAAGACGGGAGCGGCTGCTGGCTGCGGGTCGAAGGCCTCTGGCTAAAGGCGCTCAGTGAGGTTATGCGTCGGGCGGTCGGGATGCCGCTGCCGCTGACGCATAAGGATTTCGACGTGAAATACGTCGAGGCCCTACGTGAGCTCATCCGCGGCTCGTATGTCGACAAGGCCTTATTGCTCGCTCAGGACGAGGTCTACGACGAAGAGGGCAAGAAGATGAACTTCGGGTCGTTCCATGTGCCGAACGAATACTTGTTCAAGGTCTGTCGCGAGAATCCCGAGTTCGTGCCGGCGGTGTCGATTCACCCCGGGCGCAAGGACGCCTTGGAGGAACTAGACCGCTGCCTGGCGTCCGGTGCCCGCGCCCTCAAGCTCTTGCCCAACTGCCAGAACGTAAACTGCTCGCTTCCTCAGTATGACGAGTTCTGGCGACGCATGGCAGCCGCGGGTCTGCCGTTCCTCTGCCATACCGGCGGCGAGATGACCGTGCCGGTCATCAACCGTTCCTATCAGGATCCGCGCATCCTGCGTCGCCCGTTGGAGCTCGGCGTTAAGGTCATTGCCGCCCATTCCTCGGGCAACAGCCACTTCTTCGACCAGAACTACTTCGGCGAGCTCATTAAACTCATGGATGAATTTCCCAAGATGTATGCGGACACCAGCGCCCTTAACAGCCCGATCCGTAGTGGCGTACTCAAGCAGGTGAAGGAGTCCGGCCGTTTGGGCCGTTTCCTCCACGGCAGCGATTATCCCGTGCCTGTCGGGGCTTTCTGGGTGCGCCTACGCGGGCTCATTACCACGGCCCAATGGCGGGCGGCGGGCAAGATCCCCAATCTCATCGAGCGCGACGCCTTCCTGAAGCGGGCAATGGGCTTCGATGAGGGGCACTTCACGCGCCTCGGCGAGGTGTTGCGTCCGCTCTGAGCTTTAGAGCGATTTAAGCAGGGTCGGGATGTCGACCGATTCCGAGATCATCTTCTGGATGATCGGAATCTTGTCGGCATCCTGCCGCATCGTCTTCACCGACATGTTATTGATGCGCGCCGTGACCGCGAAGGACTCGGCCTCGACGGCGGCCATCGGGATCCCGGCTTCCTTCATCCGTCGGACGAGGTCGTCGTTGGGTAGCAGGCCATTGGAGAAGATAACTCCGGAGAGTGATTTCGCGTCGGTGGCGGCGAGGAACGCCTCGAGGAGGTCTTCGCGGTCGCCTGGGACGATGACAAGGGTGCCAGGAATGCGGAGGTACTCGGCGGAACGGCGGGCGGACATCGCGCCGATGACCACGCGGCGGACGCGGCGCAGTCCGGCGGGCTGGTGGATCCAGCGGGCTTTGGTCTCGTCGGCCACTTGGTCGAGGTTCGGGTAGACAAGCATCTCTTGGAGCGGTACGACGCCCAGGAGCGGGACGCCGAGTTTACGGAGGCCGCGACCGGCGAAGTCCCGGATGAATTCAATCTTGTCGGGCATCACCTTGTTCAGGATAGCGCCGACCACTTGCACGCCGGCCTTGTCGAAGAGCGCCTTGTTGAGGGCGATCTCATCGATCGGCTTCCCGATGCCACCCGCGGCGACGATAATGGCCTTCGAGCCGAGTACCTTGGCGTTATCAGCGTTGGAGGCGCCGAAGACCGAGCCCACGCCCGCGTGGCCGGAACCTTCGACGACCACGATGTCCTTGCCGTAGGCACTCCGGTCAAAGGCACGGCAGATGCGGTCTTTGAGTTGCGGGCCGATCTCATCGGGGTTCTCGAGGTATTGCTTCGTGAAGTCGGGGCCGATGGCTACGGGGGACATCGCCGCGATCGGGATATCGAGGTCGAAGAGCCCGTCGATGAGGAGCGTATCCTCGTCGACCTGGTCTTCACCAGACATCACCACGCGCTGGGCGATCGGCTTGATGTAGCCCACGTGCAGGCCCATCGCCTGCAGGGCGGCCGTGAGGCCGAGGCAGGTGGTCGTCTTGCCGTCGTTCATGCGCGTCGCCGC
>CAIVYX010000159.1 GCA_903910245.1 uncultured Opitutia bacterium
AAGCGCAACGAGAACCCGAAGGTCGTCATCAACAAGCTCTACAAGCACACGAACTTCGAGAACTCGTTCGGCGTCATCCTGCTCGCCCTCGACAAGCGTCGCCCGAAGCAGATGAACATCCGCGAGCTGCTCGAGTGCTTCGTCGAGCACCGCCGCGACGTCGTCACCCGCCGCACCCGCTTCCGTCTCCGCAAGGCCGAGGACCGCGCCCACATCCTCGAAGGCTTCAAGATCGCCCTGCGCAACCTGGACGACTTCGTGAAGATCATCCGCGCCGCGTCCAACCGCGACGAGGCCCGCGTGAAGCTCATGGCCAAGTATGGCCTCAGCGAGCGCCAGGCCGTGGCCATCCTCGACCTCCGCCTCTACCAGCTCACCGGCCTGGAGCGCGACAAGATCGAGGCCGAATACCGCGAACTGATGGCGCTCGTCGAGGAGCTCCGCGGCATCCTCTCCAGCGAGTCGAAGCTGCTCTCCCTCATCAAGAAGGAGCTCCGCGACGCCGCCAAGAAGCACATCGGTCCCCGCAAGACGAAGGTCACCGCCCAGGAAGGCGACCTCTCGATGGAGGACATCGTGGCCAACGAAGGCTGCGTGGTCACCGTCTCGCACGCCGGCTTCATCAAGCGCACCCCGGTCGCCCAGTACCGCCTTCAGAAGAAGGGTGGAAAAGGTACGAAGGGCGCCGAGCTCTCGAAGGCCGCGTCCGACGAGGATAGCGACTTCATCGAGCACCTCTTCACGGCCAACACGCACGACCACATGATGTTCTTCATGAACAACGGCCGTGTCTACGTGGAGAAGGTGTACGAGATTGAGGAGGCTGCTCGCGCCACACGAGGTAAGTCAATCGCCCGCCTGCTCGACCTCAAGGACGACGAGAAGCTAGCCGCTATGATTTGCGTGCCAAGTTTTGATGAGGGGAAGTTCTTAGTGATGTGTACTGCAAACGGCATCATTAAGAAAACTGACTTATCCAAGTACGCACATTCACGAAAAGACGGGAAAATTGGAGTTAATATTGAGCACGGCGACTCTCTGATCTCCGTGAAACTCACCAACGGCGACAATGAAATTATTATGGTTTCCAGGTCGGGCATGTCTATTCGTTTCCATGAATCTGACGTGCGCTCGACTGGCCGAGACACTACCGGAGTTATCGGAATGCGATTAGATTCAGGAGACCTAGCTAAGACAATGGAAGTAGTCGATCCTGACTGCACGCTTTTGGTTGTTGGTGCTGATGGCATTGGTAAGAGGACTTACTTTAACGACCCTGAAACCAAGGCACTCGTATTCCCTAAGCAGTCTCGAGGTGGTGTTGGCGTTATTGCTATCAATACGGAAGTTGGCGTTGCTGGTGCGCTTAGTGTGCGTGTAGACGACGAGGTGATGCTCCTCACCAAGGGCGGCCAGTCCATCCGTACTAAGGTATCAGACATACAGTGCTATGGAAGATCCACCAAGGGCGTCCGCGTCATGCGCCTCAAGGAAGGCGAGTCGCTCCTGGGGATCTCCAAGGTCGAACGTTCGGACGAAGAGGAAGAGAACGCCGCCAAGCCGCAGGCCTGAGCCGGCTGAACGGCCGAAGCAGAAGGGGC
>CAIVYX010000160.1 GCA_903910245.1 uncultured Opitutia bacterium
AAGGCCGAGGACATGATCCAGTGGAACGGCCTCACCACCAACGGTAAGTTCGAGCAGATGTACGGCTACTTCGAGGCCTCAATCAAGATGCCGGCCTACAAGGGTCATACCGCGATTTTCCGTCTCGGGCCCGCCGATGAGAAGGTGACGCCGAATATCCTGGTGCTCTTCGAAGGTCTCGGCGCCGACCAGATCATGCCATGGGCCCGCAAGAATGACGAATCCGGCCAGCGCGACTTCCGCCCCGAAGGCAAGCTGACGCAGTTCCTGAAGGCCGGTGAGCCTGCCAAGAAATTTAATACCTACGGCATCCTTTGGACCGAAAAGTCCTTCACCTGGTTCATCAACGGCAAGAAGTCCCACCAGGTCGACAAGCAGGACGTCGCCAAGCCGTTTCGCCTCCACTTCGCCCACCGCGTCGCCGAAGCCGAACGCCAGAACCTGAATCTCAAGCAGCTCCCGGACGACATGGACGTCGATTGGGTCAAGGTCTGGAAATAATTTACTTACCCACCATGAAATCATTCTTCGCCCTCTGCCTATCGGCCATCGCCTTGAGCGCGGCCAATCCCGCTTCCAATATGAAGCTGGCTTTCTCCGATGAATTCGACGGCCCAGCCCTGGACGCAGCCAAGTGGGCCACCTACGGCGAGCCCACCGCGATGTCTTTCGTTACCGTAGGTAAGGCGAAGGCGCTGCGCATCACGCTCATCAAGCGTGAAGATATGATCCAGACCAATGGCATCCGAGCCAAGCATGAGCAGGTCCGCGGCTATTTCGAGGCCTCGATTCGCTTCAACGCCAATCCCGGCCATACTGGCAACATGACGATTCGTCCCAAGGACGATAAGATTCTTCCTTCCATCCTCGCTCTCTGGGAGGGTACTGGTGAGGACAATCTCACCCCTTGGGCGCGTTACGTGGACGACAAGGGGCAGAATGACCTCCGCTCCGATGCGTCAGGCAAGAAGATCCTCAAAGGCGGCGAGCCTTCCAAGAAGTTTAACACCTACGGCATCCTCTGGACCGAGAAAGGTTTTGCCTGGTTCGTCAACGGCAAGCAGATCCACAAGGTGGACCGCACGCCCATCGGCTCGCCGATGTATGTGCAGTTCTCCCATCGCATCGGAGAATGGGAGCGCCCAAAGCTGAACCTCAAGCAACTCCCGGACGACGTCGATATCGACTGGGTCAAGGTCTGGAAATAATTTCCATGCGATTCTCTGCTCTCCTCTTGCTGGTCGGCACGGCGGCCTTCGCCGCGGATCCTTCGATCGGCAAGAAGCTCGTCTTCTCCGATGATTTCAACGGCGATAATCTCGACGAGACGAAGTGGACTGTCTTCGGGTCAAGGGCCGTGTTCACCTTCGTCAAGTTCGGCAAGGGGAGCGCCCTGCGCATCGGCCTCAAGACGGACGTCAACATGATCCAGAACAATACGATCACGACGCGCGGGAAGTTCAGCCAGCAGTTCGGTTATTTCGAGGCCTCCATGCGGATGCATGCGGGCGACGGGCATGCCGGGGCTTTCCGCGTCTCGACCGATGACGAGAAGACTCCGCCCAGCATCGTCGCCTCCTTCCACGGCACGGGCAAGGAACGGGTCAGCCCCTGGGCCCGCGGCAACTTGGATT
>CAIVYX010000161.1 GCA_903910245.1 uncultured Opitutia bacterium
CTTGTCGGAGCAGCTCGTCGAGTGCGAGCAGTGGTGCGCCGAGCGGGCGGAGACGGAGTACCTAGAGGTCGCCACGAAGGGGTTACGCGTCTTGCCGGAACACCACGCCGAACTCTCGACGCCTTTCCCTGGGCAGGAGTCTCGCGCCAACGGCTGGTTGCTGCGCTCCGACGTCATCGGCTTCGGTAGCTGGCTGCTACTGTCCTTAGGCTTGGTCGCGGGCGTGGGGGCGATTTGCGTCTTGGTCTTCCCGTACGTGCAGAAGACTGCTCATCCCTTCCTTTACGCCACATTGCTGACCATTCCGGCCTGCTTGCTGATGATCTATTTACCGTTCCGGATGATCCTGCAGAGCCACGAAGTCGTTTTCGGCGATGATGTCTTGGTCGTCCGCCGTCGCACCTTCGGCTACCTGGTTGGAGAGTGGCGCCTGCCGTTGGACGGAGAGGTCCACGTCGGACTTGCCTATCGTGGTGTCCAGATTTCGCGGGGTCCCGAATCGGTCGGGACTTGGGGGCAGTTATCCGTGGTCGTGGGCTCAGGCGCAGCGGAGGTGGCCTTTGGGACGCATCTGGACCACAATGAGCGGGCCCGACTCGCCATCCTGATCGACCATTATTTCAACGGCGTTGCGTAAGCCCGGCCAGCAGTCTACCACACTGTAATGCTGAACTTCATCCCCGCCCTCGGCGCTAAGCTCGTCCGCATGAAAGAAGAGGCAGAGGCGAGGCAGGCGGCGCTGCAGGCTGGTCGGCCGGCGAAAGTGTTGACGGACGAAGAGTTGGCGAAGGGTCATCCCAAGGTCACTACTTCGATCGATTTCCAAGGCGTCGGCTATGGTGTACGTCTTGGTACCTGGTTCGGATGGATTTGGCTGGCCTTCACCTGCGTTCATGGGGCGTTTATGTTCGCTGGACTCAGTGGCGGCACCGTCAAGATGAACGGCATTCTCATCACTCAGCCGCACTGGTGGGACTTCCTTTCCCTGAGCTTGATCTACGTGCCGTTCCTGCTGATCGGATTGGCGTTCTCGCTTGCTCGCTATCGCGTGACTCTGAGTGACGCAGCCTTTGTCGTCCGCTGGCGTGTCCTGCCTTATCTCGGCTGGACGTGGAGGCTTCCGGTGGGCGATGGGGTCGCGGTCACGTTGGCCTTCCGTGGGTCGAGTGATAATAAGAAGCCGGTCGAATCGATCGTCATTACTTCGCTCGGCAAAGAGACGCACTTCGGGGCGTTCCTGCCGGTTGATGTAAAAGAGTTCCTCGCTGGTGCCATCCAACACTATTACGGCGAGCCTGCTGCCGAGGCCGTATCGACTCCGTTCATTACCAACGACTGAGACTCAGCGGCCGGCCGGATCGATGGCGCGGAACTTGACGACGGTGTTGCTGGCCGGCTCGTAGAGCACGCCGATGCGGCCATCCTTCAGGAGCGCCATGCTGCTGTAAGCGAAAGGACCTGGGAAGGTCAGGCGCGAGCTCGTCCAGGTGCGGCCATCATCGTGCGTAAGGCGCAATGTGCCGTTGGCGCGCTTGGGTCCCGCCGCATTGAGGAAGGCGATGGTGCGATCGTCTAGGCGAAGCAGGCTGCCTTGGCAGATGGGGTCAGGCAGCTTGGCGTCTTCAGCAGCCTGAGTCCAGGTCTCGCCAGCGTCTTGGGACCAGGAGGTCTTACGCAGGCCCGCGCCTTTTCTCCAGCTGCGTGAATTCAGGTAAAGGCCTCCGCCTACCGACTCCGCCACCTGGACTTCATTCAATTGGATGGTTTCGGTCTGCGGCACTTTCTCCCCGCGCTTCCAGGTCGCGCCAGCGTCGTCACTATAGGCGACCCAGTTGAAGAAGTTCTTCTTCTCGTCTTGGGAGTTGAAGGGGATGACCAGTCGGCCGGCCTTGGGGCCAGACTTCAGCTGGATACCGATGCCGGGGCCGGAAGCGGTGGTGATGGCTTCGTCGGGCTTCAGCGTCGCGGAGACATCGATCGGCTTGCTCCACGTCACGCCATCGTCGTCGGAGCTCACGTAGCGGGAGCGATTACCCGTGGGGTCGGCCGGTCCGACCGGGAGTCCGCCGAACTCTTTTCCGCCAGCCGGGAAGGTCTGGTAGAAGAGGAAGATGCGGCCAGACTTGGTTTCCTGGACGAGGCA
>CAIVYX010000162.1 GCA_903910245.1 uncultured Opitutia bacterium
CCTGGCGCTGCTGCAACTGGGCGCGGCGCTGGTCGGCCTCGGCTTTGCCTTGGGCCTGCTGGGCGGACGAGAGGTTCGGGCGGTCGCGGTAATCTTGGCCGGAGTTATCCGGCGCCGGGCGGGGTTCGCGTGGAGCGCGGGGTTCGCGGGCCTGGCGGGGTTCCCTTTGCGGGCGTTCCGGGCGCGCCTCGCGGGCTTCGCGCCGGGGGCCGGGCTCGCGTTGCGGGCGCGGGGCGTCGGCGAAGCGGAGTTCAGGCAGCATCTTCTCGAACTGGTCGAGCAGGGCACCAACTTCCTTGTTCTTCGGCGTCAGCGCACGCAGTGCCTGCGCGAGAAGGCCTAGGGCGATGCGCGGGTCGGACTTCGCTGACTGTTCGTCATCGAGGCGAGCGCGCAGTTCGGAAAGGTTTAGGTAATGATGGGCCGTGGAACGGAGGGCCTTATGCGTGCGTTCGCCCATCACGATGATGCGGACGCCGAGGCGCTTGGCGTCTTCGACGACCGGCGTGAAGTCGCTGTCGTTGGTGACGAAGATCAGCGTCGTGGGCGGATTGGGGCCGGCCATCAACTTCACGGCGTCAATCGTCAGGCGCATATCGGCGGCGTTCTTGCCGGGCGTGTAGCTCCGCTGGTCGACGAGGTCGAGTTCGGGCCAGTCCTGGGCAGCGGCACGCCAGCCGCTGAGGCGGCCGTTGAAGTCGCCGTAGGCGCGGGCGGCGGAGATCTCCGTCTCGCCGATGAAGCGGCGCAGAGTGGGGAGGTGCTGGTGCGACACATTGTCGGCGTCGATCAGCACGCCGATGCGCTGATTGGGCTGCGCCTTGGCGGCTTCGGGTGTGGAGGTGGAGGCAGCGTCGGCCTGGCGGCGGACCGGCTTGGCGGCGCGGCGGGCGGAAGGTTTGGCGGAGCGGCCGCGCGCGGGAGCGGCGGCTTTCTTGGGCTTGGGTCTGGGCACGGCGGAAAAGGTCCCTATCCGTGCGACGAAAGCCTCGCCGCTACAATGCGAAACGCCGGCGGTGCTCCGGGTCATCAGTGAACCATCGTCATATTTTAATTGGAACTTTCAGTTTTCCCTGTTGTTAAAAAGATGTGAACCGCTGTTTCCCTCGCTCCCTCGGCCTTTTGGCCGCCGTTTGCTGGGGGCTTGTGGCTGGTGCCGTGCCCAGAGCTGTGCCCGGGGCCGTCGTGGAGCCGATGTGGCTGACGAAGTCCGGCCCTTGGGGGCAGTTGGAAGTTCGCTCCGTTTATTTGGAGCCACCGGATTCCTTGATGGCGGTGATCGCTAAGCCGTCGGCGGTGACCCGCTGGACCTTCGAGCAGAACACGCAGGGCGGCGTCCGGGCGATTCTGGTTAAGGCCGGCGTACCGGAGGCGACCGTCGCGAGGCTCCTCAGCCCCGTGCGTCTCGTGGAGAGCGGCAACAGCATCGTCTTGCTGCCCGAGCGGGAAGATCTCGTCGCCCTCAGTATGGAGGTGCGCAGCGCCCTTTACCTGGAACTCGCCAAGTCGTCGGCGAACGAATACCAGCACGACCCGGTCTTCATCCTGGGTGGCGATGTCGACGACTGGCTGGAAGAGGTCTCGCTCACTTCCGGACAGCGCGCCTTGTTCCGGCAGCTGCTTTGGCGCCGCGGTAGCGCCCTCGTCTTTAGCGATGTGCAGGCTTTACTCGCCTTGGCCAAAGGCCCGGAGGAGGTGAGCGCCGTCTTCCGGAGTATCACCCGTGTGCGTAGCCTGGTCATCAGCCTCCGTCTGCCGCTGACCGTGGACCGCCAAGCTTTCATTGATTACTGGACTGCCGATCAGGTGGGGACACCTCGTCTGGCGTTCATCCGCGCGGTGACCCAACGTCGAGCCAAGCAGCTCATCGACGTCACCCACTTCCTTCCTTCGGCGTTTCGGCTCCGAGTCTACAGTTTCCCGGAACTTGATCTGGGTCTCAAGGGCCGCTTTCCAGACTGCCATTGGACCTCCCTGAATTTCTTCAATCAGGAGCCCAAGGATATCTACCTCGATACCCGCCAGGCCGCCGAGCATCTCCTGAAGGACTACGTCGCGGTGGATGCGCCTTACCGATATGGAGACGTGCTGTGCTTCCTGGACGATGGTGAAGGCCTGCACACTTGCGTCCATGTCGTGGATGACATCGTGCTGACCAAGAACGGCGACAGTATCCTGGCGCCGTGGACCCTGATGAGGCTCCGAGATGTCGACGAAATTTATCGTCGCACTCCGAATACCCGCATTCAGGCCTATCGGCTCAAGAAGTAGTCCTCCGGTTCGCGTCGCTGTCCCCGGCGGGAATCGAACCCACATCCTCGGTTTAGGAAACCAATGTTCTATCCGTTGAACTACGGGAACGCGAAAGGTAGTAAGTCGGGGGAGGGGTGGGCGGGCAAGCCCGCATCAGCGGGGTGGGCTTGACTCCCCGGCGTTTGGGCTAACTTCAAGGGCATGACTGTCTTCCTGTCCGCCGTTGCCGAGGCCCCCTTGATGATTCCCAACTGGGCTTGGGCGGCCTTCCTCGGGTTCGTCGGGCTGATGCTCGCACTCGATCTCGGCGTCTTCAAGAAGAAGGCCGATCAGGCCCCCAGCTTCAAGGAAGCCGTTGCATGGTGTGTGGTTTGGGTTTCGTTGGCCGTCGGTTTCGCCTTCCTGCTTTCGGCTTGGCGCGGGCCGGAGGATGCCGAGCTCTTCGCCGCTGGCTATGTCCTAGAATTGGCGCTGTCCGTGGATAACCTCTTCATCTTCATCTTAGTCTTTGCGCACTTCGGCATCCCGGCGCATCTGCAGCACCGTGTGCTCTTCTGGGGCATTATTGGCGCCGTGGCCATGCGGGCGGTCTTCATTATCGCTGGCATCGCCGCCGTCGATCGCTTCACCATCCTGTTGCCTCTCTTCGGGGCCTTCCTGCTCTTTACCGGCGTGAAGATGGCCTTCTCGCATGACGAGACCGAGGGGAAGGGCGTCGACGAAAATTTCGTCGTCCGGATGACGAAGAAATTCCTGCCCGTGACCAATCGCCTGCACGGCGAGGCCTTTATCGCCCGCGAGGATGGTCGCCGCGTCTTCACGCCGCTCTTCGTGGTGCTGCTCGTCATCGAGAGCACCGACCTACTCTTCGCCATCGACTCGATTCCCGCCGTGCTCGGCATCCTGCCGGTCGACATGGCCATCGAGGAGAAGCGCTTCATCGCCTTTACCTCCAATATTTTCGCGATCATGGGCCTCCGTTCGATGTACTTCGCCATCTCGGGCTTCATGCATCTCTTCCGTTTCCTCAAGCCCGCCCTATCCTTCATCCTGGTCTTCATCGGCCTGAAGATGATCCTGCCGTGGGCCGCCACCCTGGGTCAGCCCGCAGGGCAGTTCGCTGGCTGGGCTAAGGCTCTCGTCCATGAAGGCCGGGTACATATCCCCACCTCGTTCTCCCTCTCGATCATCGGCTTCGTTCTGGCCCTCGCGGTGGCTCTCTCGGTCGCGTTTCCAAAGAAGAAATAGGAAAGTTTTGGTGTTTCCACCCGTAGGGCCCGTCGCCACGCTGGTGGTGTGTTCCGAGGCCGCTATAAGCTCTACCTGCCCTACCTGAAGGGAAGTCGCACGTTGCTGCTCTTTTCGCTTTTGGCCGCCGTCGTCTTTTCGGCCGCCAACGCCTTCGGGCTGCCGTTCTTGGTAGGCAAGGTACTGCCCGCGGTCTTCGGTGACGCTGCGGCACGAGCCGCCCCTCTCCTGACGTGGCCGAAGTGGCTGGGTGGCCAGCCGGCGCTCACTCTTCCGCAAGGCAACGAGATGGCCTTCGCCGTCGCCTTCCTCCCGGCGGTCATGTTGATCCGCGGGCTGGGTGAGTTCTTCTCGACCTATCTCCTCAACCTGGCCGGCCTGCGCGTCATTGAAGCCGTGCGTCGTGACGTGTTCGCGAAGCTGCAGCAGCTTCATCTCGGCTTCTTTGGAAAGCTTTCAATCGGCGACTTGCTTTCTCGCCTAATCGCCGATGCCAATTCAGTCCGGCTGGTGCTGGTCGACGTGTCGAATGACCTCATTGTCCAGCCGTTGTCGATGCTCTTCGCCCTAGCTTACGTGGTGTTCATCTGTTTTTCCCACGAAAGCGGCTACTGGTTCCTCGCCTGTCTCTTGGTCGTACCCGCTGCGGTCTTGCTCGTGCGCGGCGTCGCGGTTCGTATTCAGACCCGGATGCGTCAGGGCATGGAGTCGGCCTCCGATCTAAATAGTATTGCGGTCGAGAATCTCCAGTCAGCCCGCGAGGTCCGCGCTTACGGCCTGCAGGAACGCGAAGCCAAGCGCTTCAATCAGGCCAGTCAGGAAGGCCTGCGCATCCAGGGTAAGCTGGTGCGCTACGAGAAAGCCCTTTCGCCTTTGGTCGAGATCACCGCCGCCGTAGGTATCTCCGCGGCCATCGCTGTCGGCGCGATGAACGGCTTCTCGATGAGCGAACTGATCTCGCTCATCGTCGCCTTCTATTTCGCCTACGGACCAATCAAGCGGCTGGGCAATGTGAGCAGCCGGCTCAGCATGGCCGCCCCTGGGCTTGTTCGCCTGGAGGAAATTATCCTCGCCAAGGTCGAGGTGGATGACGCGCCCGACGCCCGTCCGCTCGGGCGGGTCCACGGCGATCTCGAGATGAGTGGCGTCTCCTTCAGCTACGGCGCCGACCCGGTGCTCGTGGACGTCACGCTGAAGATCCCTGCTGGGCAGTCCGTTGCCCTCGTCGGCCCGAGTGGCGCTGGTAAGAGCACCTTCGTCAACTTGGTGCCGCGCTTTTTCGATCCGCAACAAGGCACGATCCGTATCGATGGTCATGATCTCCGTGCGGTCCGCCAAGCCGACCTGCGCGCCAATATCGCTTTGGTTTCGCAGGAACCTGTCCTCTTTAATGAATCAATCCTGGAGAATATTCGCCTCGGTCGGCCCGCCGCCACCGATGCAGAAGTTCACGCGGCCGCCCGTCTAGCCGGCGCGTTCGAGTTCATCGAGGCCCAGCCTGAAGGCTTCCTGACCAAGGTCGGAGAGCGCGGTGGTCGACTGTCGGGCGGCCAGCGCCAGCGTGTCTCCATCGCCCGTGCATTCCTGAAGGACGCCCCCATCCTCATTCTCGATGAAGCCACTTCCGCTCTCGATACCGATACCGAGCGCAGTATCCAGCAGTCGCTGGCGCTTCTGATGAAGGGGAGGACGACACTCATCGTCGCGCATCGCTTTAGCACGATTCGGGACGTGGACCGCGTGCTGGTCTTCGACGGAGGGCGCATCGTCGCTGATGGCACGCGCGAGGCGGTCTACGCTTCGTCCGAACTATTCCGTCGCCTGTGGGATAACCAGGCTAAGAATCTCGTCTGAGATGCGCCTGCTGGTCGTCAAGTTCACCGGACTCCGCGGCGCGTTGGCCGCAACGGCAGGCTTGCGCACGATCCGCGAGCGGCATCCCGGCGCCCAGATTACTTTCGTCACTTCTCCCGGTTCCGAGCCGGCCCTCGAAGGCTGTCCCGCCGTCGTCGAGACGATCGGCTTTGGCGAAGAGGGTTCGGTTTTCGCGCTTGTTTCCCGACTTCGCCGACAGCGCTTCGACATTGCCATTGCCCTGGGCGGTCACTCCTTGGCGAACCGGCTGGTGGCCCTGAGCGGCGCCGACGTCCGCGCCTGCGGTGGCCACGCCCCGTTCTATCTCCGCCCACTGATGCACCAGCAGGTCTTCGGCGCCATCGTGGATCCGCACGAGGCCGCCCGCGATCATGAGGTGATGTCCCGCGTGCTGGGTTTTCATGCCGAGACTCCGTCGATGTGGTTCGCACCTTCGCGCATGCAGGAGCATGGCATGATGTTGGAGGAAGGCCGTTTCGCGGTCATTCATCCTGGTGCCACCCGCCCCGAGCGTATTCTTGAGATTGATAAATGGGCCGCGGTCGCCCGCGAGCTCATCGCTTCCCGTGCGGTCGAACGAATCGTCATCTCGACCGGACCCGGCGGCGCAGAGCGCATTATGGCTGAAGCGCTGTGCGGACTGATCGGTCCCGTGGCGATGTCGACCGGCGGCCGCCTTCGGTTTTCCCAACTCGCTCGGCTCATTAAGGAATCGCGCCTCTTCCTCGGGGCTGATTCCTCTGTCTTGCAGCTCGCCGCGGCGGTCGGCACGCCAGTGGTGGGCGTCTTCGGGCCCTCCGATTACGCCCGCGCCCGTCCGTGGGGAACGGTCCATCGCGTGGTCCGCGTCGACACCACGATGTTCGCAGGCGAACTCCACGCCGACTATCTGGCGCGCATGGATCGGGCCCTCGCCCGTATCACCGCCCAACAGGTTATGCACGCGGCGGAGGAGGTCATCCGCATCACGACGCCCTGAGGGCGTCGCTTGACCTGTCGGCGACTTCTGCGACCTTAGCCCCGTGTCCAGCTCCCCCGCCCATTACGACGCCGTTATTATCGGTGCCGGTATGTCTGGCCTCGCCGCCGCGGTGCGGCTGGGGATGTTCGGTCGTAAGGTCTTGGTACTCGAGCGGCACAACGCGGCTGGCGGTCTGAATTCCTTCTACGCCCGCGGCAAGCGGAAGTATGACGTCGGCCTGCACGCCTTGACGAACTGGGTGCCTGAAGGCGTCAAAGGGGCGCCCTTGGTCAAGTTGATGCGCCAGCTCCGTATCCGTCGCGAGGAACTCGACCTGTGTCCGCAGCTCGGCTCCCGCGTGACGATGGCTGGGAAGAACCTTCGCCTGAATAACGACTACGAATCCCTGCTGGCCGACGTCGCCCGCGAATTCCCGAAATCCGTCGACAAGTTCGTCGCGCTCGACGCCTGGATTGCCGGGCTGGATGAAGCTGCGCTCGAGGCCCATGGCGGATCGGCTCGCGCCTTACTCGACGAACGTCTCGGCGACCCATTGCTCCGCGACATGCTGCTGCTGCCGACCTGTTTCTACGGTAGTGCGCTGGAGGATGATATCGAGGTCTCGCAGTTTGCCGTGATGTGGCGTTCGCTTTTCCGCGAAGGGTTCGCCCGGCCTTTCATCGGCGTACGACAGGTCATCCGTCTGCTCACCGACCGGTGCCGCGAGCACGGCGTCGAGCGACGCATGAAGTGCGGCGTCCAGAAGATCGAAGTGCGCGCCGGTCGCGCCGCTGCGCTCGTCCTGGACGACGGTACCGAAGTTACCGCCGGCGCGGTTTATTCTTCGGCCGGAGCGGTCGAGACGATGCGGTTACGTTCTGATGCGGCGCCAGCTGCCGGCGCCGAGGCCATCGGCCGCCTAGGCTACGCCGAGACCATTGCGACCTATGACCCGGCGGCCTTCGCCGGTTTCGGCTGGAAGGATACCATTATCTTCTTCTGCGACTCTGAGCGTTTCAGCTATCGTGCACCCAAGGAATTAGTGGACCCCCGTTCGGGCGTGATCTGCATTCCGAATAATTATCAGTACGGGGAGGGCAGGGCACTCGACGAGGGCTGGCTGCGTGTCACCTCCCTTGCTAACCATGACGCCTGGTGCGCTTTACCCGAGGCCGAATACCAAGCTCGCAAGCAGGAGTGGTGCGGTCGCCTTAATCGCGTCGCCCGCGCTCATCTACCGGTTATCGCCGACGTGGCCCATGATGCCGCGCAGACCTCGACGGATGTCTTCACGCCGCGGACCGTCCGTAAGTTCACTGGGCATCTCAACGGCGCCATCTACGGCTCGACCGTGAAGCGGCGCGACGGCCGGACCGACCTCGAGAACCTCTTCCTGATCGGCACGGACCAAGGTTTTCTGGGGGTTACCGGGGCAATGTTGTCTGGCATTTCCATGGCCAATCTGCACGGTCTGAAGGCGTAACCCCGCCTTCATGAGCACCCCTGTTTCTCTGGACCAGCCACGCCCCCTCTGGAAGGACTTGCTCCATCCGGCCGTCATCGTCGGGGCGCTCGGCTACTTCGTTGATATCTACGACCTCACGCTGTTCATGACCGTGCGCGAGCAGAGTCTGAAGGATCTCGGCTTGGGACACCTCATCACGGGCGGCCAGTGGTACCATGACCTGATGTCCTGGCAGATGGCCGGCATGCTCCTCGGTGGTATCTTCTTCGGTATCCTCGGCGACCGCATGGGCCGACTCACCACGCTCTTCGGGTCCATCTTGCTCTATTCGCTGGCCAATATCGCCAACGGCTTTGTCAACAGCTTCGAGGCCTATGCGACCTGGCGCTTCATCGCGGGCATCGGTCTCGCGGGCGAGCTAGGTGGCTGCATCGCGCTCGTGTCGGAATCCCTCTCCAAGGAACGACGCGGCTACGGCACCGCGCTGGTGGCCACCGTCGGCGTCTTCGGTGCAGTCGTGGCCGGCCTGATGGCCGAGGTCGTGACCTGGCGGACCAACTTCTTCATCGGTGGCGGTCTGGGCTTGGCTCTGCTAGCCATGCGGGTCGGTGTGCGTGAGTCCGGCATGTTCCATCAAGCGAAGGAGTCGGAATCCCCCGGCTCGATTTCCCGCGGAAATTTCTTCGCTCTGTTCACCAGTCGTGACCGTTTCGCCCGGTACGCCCGTTGTATTCTTATCGGCCTGCCTACGTGGTTCATGATCGGCATCCTCGTCCAGCGCGCCGGCTCGCACTTCGCCCCCGCCATGGGCGTCGAAGGCGCGATCTTGTCCAGTCGCGCCGTGGCGCTCTTTTATCTCGGCCTCACCTTTGGCGACTTTGGCAGCGGCTTCGGCAGCCAGCTGATCAAGTCCCGTCGCAAGACGGTCTTCGCCTTCTTGGTCTTCAGTGCCGTCTGCGTCGGCGTCTACCTGCTCGGCACCAAGGGTTGGACTGCGACCAGCTTCTACGGGCTCATCTTCCTGCTTGGCCTCGGGATGGGCTACTGGGCGATCTTTGTCACGATTGCCGCCGAGCAGTTCGGCACGAACCTCCGCGCCACCGTGGCGACCACCGTGCCCAACTTCGCGCGTGGCTCCCTGGTCTTGCTGACCTTAGGGTTCACGTGGCTGACGGGAACCAAGGATCAACCCTGGCTCAGTGCGCCGCAGGCCGCCGGCATCCTCGCTCTCATTTGTTTCGGCTCCGCCTTCTTGGCGCTTTGGAAGATGGAAGAGACCTACGGTAAGGACCTGGACTACCAGGAGAAGAAGTAAGGCTTACTTCGTCGATTCCGGCTGGTCCGAGACGCAGCGGAAGCCGACGTGGTTGGTCGACGTCAACGTGTCCAGTCCTTGGCGTGACGTCGCTCGGTAGCGGAAGCAGTAGCCTTCGTCGCATAGCCACGAGCCACCGCGGATCACGTGCTGGCCGTAGCCGGTCCTCTCGGGGTCATAGCCGATGGCTGGCCCGATGGGGCGGTCTTTCGGCGAGACCTTATAGTATTCGAGGCCATACCAGTCCTCGCACATCTCCCACACGTTACCGGCCATGTCATAGAGTCCGTAGCTGTTAGGCGGGAAGGATTTCACCGGGGCGACGTAGGTGAAACCGTCGACGCCGTTGTCGCGCTCGGGGAACTTACCCTGCCAGTGGTTGCACATGATCTTGCCGTTCGGGCGTTCTTCGTCGCCCCAGATAAAGGGTTTATCCTTGAGGCCGCCGCGCGCCGCGAATTCCCATTCGGCTTCCGTCGGTAGGCGCTTGCCGGCCCACTTCGCGTAGGCCTGGACGTCCTTGTAGGTCAGGCAGAGCACGGGGTGATTCATGCGCTCCTTGATGGTGGAATTCTGGCCTTCGGGCTGACGCCAGTTGGCGCCGGCGGTAAAGTTCCACCAAGGCAGGTTGGCGCCGCCGCACTGGAAGGGGTTCACGCCGGAGACTTTCTTAAAAAGTAACGAGCCGCCTTTGAGGAATTCGGGCGGCGCGTCGGGGAACTTGCGTGGATCAAGATCTTGCTCGGCGTCGGTGACATACTGGGTCGAGTCGACAAAAGCCTGGAACTGCGCGTTGGTGACCTCGGTGACGTCCATCCAGAAACCTTTGATGACGATGGCGTGGCCGGGAGCTTCTTCGGCGTGTTTTTCGTCGGCCTTGTCGCTGCCCATCGTGAATTCTCCGCCCTTGATCCAGACCATGCCGACGGTCGCCGGGCTGGTTGGCGAGTGGTTTAAGGCCAGTACGATGAAGGGCGTCACCATCATGACG
>CAIVYX010000163.1 GCA_903910245.1 uncultured Opitutia bacterium
CTACGAGACCAAGATCACCGACTTCTTCACGCGCCAGGCGACGGACAGCGATAACGACGACACCTTCCGCTTCTACCTGACCAAGGACGCCGACGCGACCATCACGCTTGAACCAGGCGAACTCCGGGTCTTCTCCTGCGAGCCGCAGATCGGCGAATGGGCGAAGTCGATCGTCCTCGACAACACCTACAACATCCAAGGCGGCTACCGCGACAACGTCTGGGACTGGAATTTCGGCAAGGCCGCCACGAAAACCTTCAATATCGATAATCCCATCGGACTCGAAATCATCCCCGGAGGCAGCCTTCGCGTCCGCCATGCATTGAGTTGCTGGCCTGGCGACCAGCTCGAGCTCAACGAATCCGCGACCGGCAACCCCATGGCGGACAAGACCGACTTCCTCACCAAGTCCAGCGAGAACACCGAGATCGTCTTCAACGACATCGCGCAGGCGAAGTACCCCAGCCCCGGAGAGAAATTCTACATGAGCTGGTATGACGTGGAAGACAAGTACCAGCGCCCGGTCCCCGACATCACGGAGTGGGACGGCCGCGAACCCTACCCGACACCGACCTCGCCGCCCAAGCCCGCTGACATCGTCACGGTCATCGATGTCACGGCCAAGACGTCCGACCACGCGGCCGCGCCTTTCGCCACCTTCACCCATTCCAATCCGCTCGCCGCCGTCCAACGCCCCAGCGCCTCCGGCCGCATCGGTTCCGCCGGCGCCCGCGGCGCCGCGCCCAGCTATCAGCTGACCGTCCGCGCCGTCGATGACTGGATGAACGTGATCCACAACACCGGGGCGGGCAAACTCGCCTTCGGAGGCGACTCGCTTGAAAAAACGACCGGAGGCACCCGCGTCATCCTCGCCGAAATCCCCCTCGTCCAGCCGGTCTCCCTCGCGCAGTACGCCCATGCCAACTTCGGGATTCGCGACCAGCAGCCGCTCCTGAGCATCGGCAACAGCTTCGCCTCGCCCTTGATCGACGCGAAGAAAGCGTTGCAGGACAACGGCGCGAACTGGACCGAGTTCGACCAAAGCTACCTGCTGAACGCCTCCCTCTGGGATGGTTACTTCCTCTCGAGCATCGCTCCCTGGATGAAAGCCGGCACCACCGGGGCGATCACGCCTGCGGCGCCGACCCCGACCGACCCTGCGACCCTCGCGACCAAGACGACCGTACCGCCGGCCGATCCCAACGAAAAGAAATCCATGACGCAGGTCATCAGCGATTTCGTGAACAATGGGCTGCCGCTGGACAACCCCCGGTTCGCGCTGCAAAGCAGCCGCGACGCCGGCGCCACCGCCGAGGCCCTCGCCGACTACCGCCGCTCCGCGGCCGTGCTGTTGAATCAGGGGGCGTTCAACGTCAACTCCACCTCCGTCACCGCCTGGACCGCGTTCCTCGGCTCCGCTAAGAACCTGGCCATCGCCGATAAGACGGCGGCCTCGCCTGAGGCTGAAAACAACGCCCGCTTTCCACGTGTACAGTCGAAGGACGCCGCCGCAATCGCCACAGGCAACACGAACGACCCGAGCAACTGGGCCGGCTTCGCCAACCTCAGCAACGTGCAAATCACTAGCCTAGCGAACGCTATCGTTGCCGAGAACAAGGCGCGCTTCGCAATCCAGACACGCGGCGAACGTGATCTAATCAAGGCTCCCGGCTCCCGGCTCTTCGGTGGGCTAACCAAGCCAGCCACGCCTTACCTAGGGCTCTCCGAGTTCATCAACCGCTTCCTTAACCCTGATAACATGGCCAGCCGCTGCGGCGCCCTGCAGGCGGCGATCTTCCGCGCAGACCAGACAGGTGCCGGCTTGAGCGACCGCCTCTTCGCCAATGCCACCGATCGTATCCTGACGCAGGGCTCACTGACGACGGCGACCGCCGGCTGGTTCCCCCACCCTGAGAACATCGAGGCCTCAGCCCAGACCGGTGGAAGCCGCACGCATACGGCCATGGGCGCCCCCGGCAACCTCCTCCAATCGGACCTACTGCAGAGCCTCGGCTCGGCGCTCGTCACCCGCTCGGACACCTTCACCCTGCGTTGTTACGGCGAAGCTGGCCTCGACAACGGTGAGATCGGTTCCGCCTGGATGGAAGTCGTCGTCCAGCGCATCCCGGAGTTCGTCGACCCGACCAACGTCGCCGAAACCGGCAACAGCGCCCCGAAGCCGCTGAAGATCGCCCCCTCCGCGGCGACCGACCCGACCTTGAGCACCGCTCTCACCCCCGTGAACAATGTGCTCGGCCGCCGGTTCAAAATCGTCTCCATGCGCTGGCTTAAAGCCGATGAGATCTAACTTCGCGCCCACCCTGCTCATCGCCTTGCTCTTCGCCACCGTCGCCGGACGCGCGGCGGACGTCCCGATGGTCGATGCCTACCTTAAATTCGTGTCGGGCAATCGTCCGATGGCCGGCTTGGGCATCATGCAGGACAAGAAAGCCAAGGCGCTCGTGATTCCCACGGACATGCTGACCGAAGCCGTCTATTATCGCGGACCGGCCCGGCTAGAACTCGTCGAAATGGTCACCACCGAGCCGACGTCCGACGCGACGCCAAACTCGGAAGAAAAGGCGGAAACGACCAAGCGTCCCGCGCGTGGCGTCAAAGCGATCGCGTCGAACTCCGTCGTGACGCCTGCCGGCAAGCCGCCGGTCGCTTGGATCGACCTGCCGACCAAGCAAGGCCAGCTTCATCTCATCCTGATCGTCAACCCCGGCAAGGACAACGGCATCACCGCCATCCAAGACCCGCCCGGCTCCTTCCCTCCGGGTAGCAACCGCTACTTCAATTTCTGCCCGTTCCCCGTGACCGTCCGACTTCCCTCGGGCGACCAGGTCATGGCCCCGGGCGCCACCAAGGTCGCCCGGCCAGGCAGCAAGGATAACGAGTACTACGACCTCGAGATCCTCAGTCGCATCAACGAGCAGGACGTCGGCTCCTACTCGGGACGGCTATACCATCTGGAAACGGTCCGGAAGCTCTACATGATCTCCCCCGGTCCGGGCAACGTCGGGCGCATCGCCGTCAAGGTGATCGTGGATCGCCCACCTTCGGCCCGGACAACGTCTCAGAAGCCACCGGTCAAGAAGGGCGCGAAATAGGCCGCCGGCCGACCGGGTATTATTATTCTTATTAACCGCGGCGTCAGGTCTTGAGGGTGGCCGAACCGAAGGCAAAATGACGGCCGTGGCCCCCAACACCGAGACGCTACCCCGCCGCCTGCGCCCCGGCTTCAGCCTCGTGCTATCGCTCGTGGTGATGTCCGTCGTGCTGCTCACGGTCATCACGGTAGCCTCGTTCGTGACCATCGAGTCGCGCCTCTCGGCGCAGCACCAGAACTTCCTGCGAGC
>CAIVYX010000164.1 GCA_903910245.1 uncultured Opitutia bacterium
CGCCTCGCCACGGCCTTCAACCGTAACCACGTCATCAACAGCGAAGGCGGCATCATCGACGAAGAATACCGCGTGGAATACGTCGCCGACCGCGTCCGCACCACGAGCACGGCTCTGCTGGGCCTGACGATGGAATGCGCCCGCTGCCACGACCACAAGTTCGACCCGATCGGCGAGAAGGACTACTACCGGATGTTCGCGTTCTTTAACAACGTGCTCGAATACGGCGAAGATGGCCGCATCGCCAACGCAGTGCCCCTGCTCGTCACGCCGACTCCCGCGCAGATCAAACGCCGCCGCGAGATGGATGAGCGACTGAAGGCGATCGACATCGCCCTACGCGCCTGGCCCGAATCAGTGTCCATCCCCGCCGACCTGCGCACTCGCCTGATCGCCGAAGACGCCAAGCTTTTGCCCAAGACGCCAAAGCCAGCTAAGGCGACCGAAGCCCGCCTCCTAGCCAAGGACGCCGACGTCGACGCCAAGCGTGGCACGACCCTCTCGGTCTGGTTCAAAGCGAAGACGACCTCACCCGACGCCCCGATCATCAGCGCCTTGGACCGCTCCGGCAACCCCGCCGCGGTCAGCTACGGCGGCGGGCGCGAACTCCGCCTCATCGGCGAGGAACTCGAATGGGCCGCGAGCCAACGTTACCCGGCCTACGCGACGATCATCCGAACGGTCGGCGCGAAGATTCGCCCTGGATCCTGGCATCAGGTCGCCGTGCACATCCAAGGCTCGGAGAATGCTTCGAACATCGCCCTCTTCGTCGACGGCGAGGAAGTCCCGACGCAGATCCGCCATGACGGCGTGTCCGGCGCCCCCGCCAAGCGAGACTGGCTGCTCGGCGCCGACGGCAAGGCCAAGCCCTTCGATGGCGAGGTCACGGGCTTCCGCACCTACCCCTCCATCCTGAAGCCTGAACAAGTCCGCCACGCCTTCTGGCTGCAGTCCATCGACAAGCTCACGGCGGAACAGCGAACCCAAGCCGATCGCGAGCTCGCCCGACGTCACGCAGGCCGCATCCAGACTCTGCAGGCCGAGCGCGACACCCTCTGGACCGAACGTCTCACCTTCATCCGCACTCTGCCTACAACGATGGTCATGGAAGAGATGCCGACCCCTCGCCAGGCGTACGTGCTCAACCGAGGACAATATGACGCCCATGGCGACAAGGTCGAAGCCGGCGTCCCGGAGCAGCTGATCGCCGCTTGGCCGAAGGATGCCCCGAAGAACCGTCTTGGCCTCGCCCAGTGGTTCCTACAACCCCAACACCCGTTGACCGCTCGCGTGGTCGTGAACCGCTTCTGGGCCCAGCTCTTCGGCGTCGGGTTGGTCAAGAGTGTCGAAGATTTCGGCACCCAAGGCGAATGGCCCAGCCACCCCGAAGTGCTCGACACCTTGGCCCGCGACTTCGTCGACGGAGGCTGGAATGTGAAAGGCTTCTTCAAGTCGGTGGTACTCTCTTCGACCTATCGACAGACCAGCGACGCCTCACCGGAACTCTACGCCCGTGATCCGGAGAACCGCCTGCTCGCCCGCGGTCCGCGGGTGCGCCTGACCTCCGAGCAGATCCGCGACCAAGCCCTCGCCGTCTCCGGACTTCTCGCCGAAAAGATCGGCGGCCCGAGCGTACGCCCTTACCAGCCCGAAAGCCTTTACAAAGGAATCGTCGTCGACGCCCCCTACCCC
>CAIVYX010000165.1 GCA_903910245.1 uncultured Opitutia bacterium
ACCAAGGATGGTCAGCCCTACCTAATACCTCTGCTTCGCAGCAGTTCACCATGCCAGCAGTCCCACCACGCGACTTCGTCGCGCCGGTAGGGGCACGCCTCGAAGTCGGCGGTGAGGGGTTGGATGGAGGTTGCTACCACCTTAAATGGGAGAATGCTAATAACATGAAACCACCCCGTTTCCCGATCATCCTCGCCGCCGTCCTGATGACGGTTGGAGCTTTTCTCCCCCTGGTCTCCTCCGCGCTCCTTCCCGCCATGGCGGCCGAAAGTACGCTGGCCGGTCTAGTTGTGCCGATATTGGCACTGGCCGCCTTGCTGGTGGTTGCCAGCTCCTATCGCCGCTCGAAGGCGGAGATGATTGGCTTGGGTGTCATTGCTGCCGTCATTCCCTTTGTCGCTAAATTCCTAGGCGAAGCGAAGATTGTCGCGACCCCCTTCTTGCCTGATGTGCCTTTCCATCTCACGACGGGCTCCCTAGTCATCTGGGCTGCAGCGGCGTTGGTCGTCGTTTCGACCCTGATGGCTAAGCCGGACGAGGCCTAAACCCCGCCGGGTAGGGACGCGTCGGCGACGCGTCCGCCTCGACCCTTACCCCCTCGGTCGCGACACCGTCGCGCCCCTACCTCAATCCCGTACCCAACAAAAAAGGCCGGGCGCCGAGGGATTTCTCCCCCAGCCCCCGGCCTGCAACTTTCTGAGCCTCCGAGCCTCTGGTCAACCGGGCCTCTTATTCTCCCTGTGCCCACGTGTCACCTTGCCCACGTGCCCCCGCGCGAATCTTTACCGGGTTATCCCTTCGGGATCTTCACCCGATACAGATTCGCGACATGCAGATTCCTCGTCTCCGGCGCGTAGAAGAAGTCCGCCGCCAGCGCCTCCTTGTCGCTCGAGCGCCAGACCGACACGGTTCGGTCGACGCGCACGACGAGCCCGCGATGCACGGCGTAGAACGGATTGGTGATCCGCTCGTAGCGACGGCCGACGGGGTTGGTATCTTTGTACTGCTCCGCGATCGCCGGCGCCTCGAGCGACGCGGTGAGCTTGATCTCGCGGCGGGTGGCGCGGTTCGCCGGAAATTCCTTCGGGATCTCGCAGAGGGCTTCCAGCATCAGGTCGAGCAGGTCCCAGGAGGTCTCGACGTCGCCGCCGGACATCTTCAGTTCCGGTCCCGTGCCGAGCAGGGTGCCGGCCGGGCAATACCTGAACTCGGGGCCGATCGAGGGCGGGACGGAGAAGGCCTCGGCGATCATCGGCACGTGGAACCGTCCGCGACCACGGCTGACCGGCGCTTCCCCGGCGATCTCCATCGCGTTCAGCTGGAGCCGCAGGCGTCGCTCGGCCATTTCATAATCCAGCTCCGGCGTGGTCTCTTGTTTCAGCGTGCCGCCCGTCGCATCATCCGCCCGATCGCGCTGGTCCTGGAGGTGCATCTGGAAGGCGATGTCCATGGACATGCGCACATCTTTGACGCTCATGTGATGGACCAGCTTCAGGGTATCGGCCGGCACCGGGCGATCGGCTTCATAATGGAAGTGGAACGCGCTCGCCCGGCGGGCGACGATGCTCAGCTCGTCGACGAGCAGCTGGCCGGCGAAACCGCGGCGCGTACCGGCTTCCTCGATGGTGATGTTGGTCGAGTTGGCCAGTTCGGCGTGGTCCGCCTCACGGATCGCGCTCAGGCCCTTGTGCGCATCCGCGTGGAAGACGCACGTGACGGTGAAGTCCTCGCCGGAGTCGGCCACGTTCAGCACGCGGCGGAGCACGTTGCCCTCGGCGACATCGGTGCCGTCGTCCGGCTCGACGACCTTCTCGATGCGGCGCAGCGCGGCCGCGATGCCGGCGAGGTGCGGCGCGGCGTTGCGGTCGGACAGCACGCAGACCTCGAGCATGGGCTTCATCCCGAGGCGGGGCGTATGGCCGAGCATGGCGATCGACATCAGCAGCTGCGCCTTGCCGATCGTCCAGCGGATGAGCATCGGCGCCTTGCCTTCGTCGGCGTAGACGGTCCAGGAGTCTTCAGGTTTGCCGGTCTCGCCTTTGCCCTCGAGGAGCGAGGCGAGATCGTAACCCATGTGTTCGGCGATGAGGCCGAAGACGGGCGTGACGTCGGCGACGACGCGCGCGCTCTTCCAGGCCCGGGGGTCCATCATGTGGTTGTGCTCCATCTGCATGAGGACCGGGAGGTCTTCGGGCGGGAGCTCCATCTGGCCGCGGAAGCGCATGCCGCGGGCGGGACGGAACTCCTTGAGGATCTTTTCGGACGGGATGGCCTTGAGGCCGTAGGTGTTTTTGAGGTGAGTCATGGCAATAAGAGGACGATCTTCTCATGCCAGACAAGGAGGGCGCTTCGCCCGGACCTGCCTTCGTGGAGCTTTTCGGGCCTTAATCCGACTTCGGGATTGCTCGGTGCCGGTTCCGACGTTGTCGCACGATTTT
Organism: uncultured Opitutia bacterium; assembly: GCA_903910245.1. Classification (GTDB taxonomy): domain Bacteria; phylum Verrucomicrobiota; class Verrucomicrobiia; order Opitutales; family UBA953; genus UBA953. Next base: position 2,439 of record CAIVYX010000165.1, read on the forward strand.
AAGACAACGCGACTCCTTGCCGTGGTGATAAGGCTTTGCTGCGTCGCGTCTTCCCGCCGCCGTTTTTACCCCAGGCCCGTTTTCAGGCGCTTTTGGCACGCTCCGCCTTGCTCGGCACGTAGCCGAACTCGACCTTCCCGAGCGTCGCCATGCAATATTGCAGGATGATCCCGGCCGTCGGATGACCTTCGTTTTTCGCCGCGCGCAGTCGCAGGGCGATGTCCGTGTTGCGCCGGATCAGCTCCTCTTCGATGCGCGCGTGCCAGGCCTTGAACTGCTCGAGGCCGGCCTCCAGCAAGCGTCGTTCGGTCACCGCGTCGAAGTAGACGCCGTAGTTCTGCTGCACGACGTAATCAACGACGCGCAGCAGCTTTTCACCGCCCTTCGATTCGTCGTGATATGTCTCGAGGAAGGCGAGTAGCTCCGGGAAGAGCTGCGCCGGCGCTTCCGCGTCGAGGCCTTCCTCCGGCTTGCCGCCCTCGGTGACGGCCGACTGGTAGAATTTCGCCGCCTGCCGGATCTCGGCGCGGTTCTTGGTCGGCAGCAGGGTGGCCTGGCTTTGCCACGCGAGACGTGCCCGGAACATGTCCGTCAGGCGGCCGCGGGCCTCAGGCTCGCGGGCGTATTCCTCGACGATCTGCTGCTGGAGCGCGAGGACGGCCGAGGCGCGGTGATAGCGCGGGTTGGTCGCATAGCCGGCGGCGAAGCGCAGGCAGAGGGCGCGAAGCTCGTTCCGGCCGCGATAGGCGCGGGCGGCTTCCCGGAGCAGCTGCAAGGTCAGCTTGCTCGCCCATTCGACGGCGGCGAGTTCCTGCGGGGCGAGGTCGACGGACTGGCTTTGCACGACGCGTCCTTGCTCGTTGGTCCGTTCGACGAGTCCGGCCAGCCATTCGGCGGCCGCGAGGTCGTGTTTGCCAAAAGTCTGACGTGCCAGCCAGTAGGCGCGTCCGGCCGCGAGACGACCGCGGTCGTCGGTCTCGTTGCTCGCGTCGCTGCTCAGCCAAACCTGCGCCTCCTGGCAGGCGGCGCGGAGATCGGTCGAGCAGAGCCGGCGGAAGGCATCCAGCTCTGGCGCTCGGGCGGTCGCGAGCAGTTCGATGCGTTCGCGCAGGAACGCGGCGGCGTTGCCGGAACGGCGTTGGGCGAGCGCCACGGCGTGCGCGCGGTCCGACCCGGCGCGTTGCGGCCCGTAATGGTGCGCGAGCACGGAGGGGAAGGCGCCGCTCGCGTCGTCGGCCAGACGGGCGAATTCGGTCCGTAGTTCCTGACGCAAGGTCGCGACAGCCTCGTCGCCCACGCGCCACTCCGCGCCTTTCTGGGTGAGGACACGGACGAAGCCTTCGACCAGACGAAGATAGGGAAGGGCGATGAGTCGGCCGGCGTCATCGACGACCACCGTGGCGGGAGCGGGTTTCGGCCCTTCGGTTGCCTCTAGTCTCCGCAAGAGCGACTTGGAAGCCGCGGCTTTATCCTCAGGGGTGAGGGGAGTGAGTTGCGTGAGCAATCCCCAGGCCAGGGCGGGGACCACTGTCTCGCGGAATGCGGCCGCGACCTGGGCGTCGAATGCTTTCTCGGGGTCTTCGGAGTGCAGGCCGATGGCATGGCCGACGAAGCGGGAGACCAGCTGCCCCGTGGGCACGACCGGCGGCCAGCTCGGCGGATGGTCGAAGTCGTAGGCGTCCTGCCGTTCCGTCAGCTTATGGATCGAGGCCAGCGTCAGCTTTTCCTGGTGACGCATCTGGTCGGCCATGATGGACAACTTCTTGCCGATCTTTTGCTCGCCCTTGGCCAGCTGGCCGGCGGCGAAATCCAGCAGCCCGCCTGCGAAGCGTCCGCCGAACCATACCCGGGCGCGTTGCAGCCCGTCGCGGTCCTCGGGCAGTTTCTGGTTGGCGCCCGCGGCGACCTCCCGTTCCAGCTCACGCAGGAAAGTCAGGTAGTTGAAGTCCTTCGACCGGGGCATGGGGTACTAATAAGAGTACTGAGTAGGGAGTATCGATAGGAAAACACGGGGGTCCGCTGCGAAGCATGCGCCAGGGCAGGGGTGGCTACGCTATCTGCTTCCCCTTGCCAGCATGCCCCATATCCCCTCGAAAGCGGAGCCTTCGTAGGTAGGGGCGCGACGGCAACGCGTCCGAGGTTCACTGATTATAAAATCATCGGCCGATTATCAGTCGCCCATCGCTCTTCCCGGTTCGTGCGACACGCATCTCGCCCATATTCAATAGGCCTTCTGTAGGTCTGCTCATTTCGTGCGACGGGCCTGGGCCTGGCGCCTGAACGGCCATACGCCCTGATGCCCTTGCAGGTTGAAACTCGGCGGGGAAACTGGAGTTCCTCAACCGCACATGCAAACCCACGCACTCAGTCTCAACTACCGCTATGAACTTCCGGGCCGCAGGCTCCTGGAGATCATCAAGCACACAGCCAAAGATTCTTTCCAGATGGTCGGCACGACCCTGGAGGCTTCCGCTGCCGTCATCACGTTCCTTGCCGATCTCTCGACGATCAACTTCCACCTCGCCTCGGAACAGCATCTCACGGTGCGGGCGTCTTCCGGACGATCCAGTGAAGCCATGAAGCTGTGCAAGCAGCTCGTCGGCCAGAAGGTCATCCTGCCATTGCATGAGAAGCTCTCAGCGTCTTCGAAGCAGGGAAAGCCCCATCGCCCGGCCAACGAAGTGCTGGCCGAGCACATGGCGAAGCCCGAGTTCGCCGAACATATCATCGTGCTGCCTGAGGGGTTGGCCGAAGCCTCCGAGTGTGTCTTTGAGCACGAAGGTACCCTGAATCGTTATCTTACAGGCCTGGTCGCGTTCGCCAAGCTCAAGGCCGACTCGACCAACGACCTCAAGCCGGACGAGTTCTTGGGTAAGCAGGCCGGCCTCAGTCACTTCGGCGGCGATATCGGCGAGAACGCCAAGATCCGGTACGCCTCCGACTACAGCGCCACCTATAAGGGCGTGTATCGGCTCTTCCCTTTGCACGTAACTCTCGGGCACGGCCTCAACCCGCGCTCCTGCATGTCCATCTACTTCGATTGGGACCCCGAGGCCCGTAAGCTCATCCTTGCCCGCTTCGGCCGCCACGGCCGCGGGGCTTGATTGTTACAGACTGAAACAATCAATAATTCTAATGTTATTGAAAACGACACCTCTCCAATAAATATAAACATATGACATCAAACCCATTCTCCGCAGAGAGCCCCAAGAATTACGAACAGAAGTGCACCGTCGCGTTGGTCGTCGACACTTCCGGGTCGATGTCTGAGCACAGCCGACTAGCCAACATGGTGGCCGGCCTCTCTGCCTTCATTAAAGAAGTTCAGGAAGACGAGAATCTGAAGAACAAACTAGAAATCGGAATAGTCGCCTTCAGCCATGAGTGTCGCCGTGCTGTCGAGCCATCACTGGCAGCTGATATCACGCTTCCGGAACTAAAGGCGGAAGGCGGCACGTTTTCCGTCCAGGCCATTCAGGCGGGTATTCAGATGGTGGCCGACCGCAAGGCTTGGTATCGTGCTAACGGCCTTAGCTATTATCGCCCTTGGGTTATCCATATCACGGACGGCGAGCCCGACTCGCGCGAGTTCCCTGGAGAATTTGAAGCTAAGTGGGATGAACTTGCGCAGCAGATTCGTCAGGCAGAACAACAGAAGACTTTCTGTTTCCTTTCTCTGGGTGTCGATGAGTTCCAGCCTGCATACTTGGAGCGTATTAAGCAGGCCCAGATTCCCGTCTATAAGATGTCAGGACTTAAGTTCACCGACTTCTTCAAATGGCTGTCGGCTACGATCGCAGAAGTCGCCAAGGGGGCCGATGTAGGGAAGGCGGTGCAATCAAACACGGGCAGTTGGGATAGCGGACAGAGCCCGTCCTGAGGCGAACTTTCATGCCAGAATATCTTTGGTCCGCCGCCCTGTTTCTTGCCTTTGGCTTTGCACTGGGATATTATTTTATGAGCCGTAAAAAAGACCGCAAGAATGCGAGAAAGCTAAGAAGAGAGCGAAGGCTCATGAATACGAGCCGACCTGAGCCTGATGCCGAACACCCGGGAGATATTGCCTTCGCAAATATTACGCCGGCCCCCGCCGAATCTACCGAAGACTCAAAGTTGGTGCAACGAGAGCTTGAAGAATCAAAAAAAGACAAAGCAAAACTTGAGTCAGAGCTCAAGGCTCTCGAGTCGCGGTTGAAGAGAGTCCAGTCTGAAAGAGATGGCTTAGCTAGGAAGGTGGAAGTGCTGGATGAGCAATTGAAACCGCTAAGGGCTCAGGTTCAGCAGGCTGAGATCGAGCAGAGAGCGCAAGCCAAGGCCAAGGTTTCGACTCCAGTGGATGCGCCCGACTTTCCTCCGCCTCAGGTGAAGATTATCCAAGGAAGCACAGGTGGGACTTGGAGATATGCAAGTGGCTCTGTTCACGGAAGCGAGAAGACCAGTGATCAATGCCAGGACAGTTCGCGGCTAGTCATTACAGCGGGACGGCAGTTTGCGATTCTCGCCGTAGCAGATGGGGCTGGATCGCTTAAGTACTCGAATATTGGAGCCCAAGAAGCGGTCTTGGCCGCATCTGAATCTGCTCGAGCCGAGCTCGAGATAATTGAAGCAAAAGGAGAGACCCTGACTAGGTCGGCATTCCTGACTCTGGCAGGTAAAATTTTTGGTGATGCACTCGCGGCTGTCAACTTGCGTGCTGAAAGCGAGAAGCAGAAGGCTCAGTTATATGGGTCGACCTTAATCGTGCTGATTGCCGGACCCGACTTCACCGCCTGCGCTCATGTCGGTGACGGTCGTGCTGGGTGCTGCCTCCGCGACGGACAGTGGATTCCGTTGCTAACACCTATGAAAGGTGGAGAGGCCAACATGACTAGATTCCTTACGCACCTCCGCGATGAACCTGACCTCGTCCAGGCCAACTATATCTCCTTGGCGAGCTCTGCGGTCTTCTGCATCAGCGATGGTTGTGAAAGTGCCAGCTGGCACACGAAGACTAAGCCGCAGTATCGCACTAACGGGGCATTGGTTGACCCGAACATTCCTTCATCGGAGTTCTGGGCTTCTATAGCCAAGACTGTCGCCGAATTGCCTGATAAGTTCAGGGCGGAGGGAAAGCCGGAATCTGAAATCCAAGGCGAGACAGACAGGCTTTTCTCCCAGTTCCTTCTAGGCGGAAATTTGACGTTAAAGGCTGAACGAGACGACAAGACCATCGCTCTCGCGGTCAATCTCCCATGAAGGAGGGTATATACATTTCTGATGACTTCGGGCAGACCTATATTTCAGCGTTCAGGCTTGGGACAGAGGGCGCCGAGGGCGCCGTATTGCAAGTAACTGCATTTCCGCAGAACCGATCAAGCGTGGTAGCTGCAGATTATTGCGCCAAACTATACGGCAAGAATGCAATCGAGGGAAAGAAGCGCGCAGAGCGACTGCGTAAGATCTGGGCTATGCGCGAGAATCGTATCAAGGATGGCCCAAAGTTTGAGTTTGGCTGGCCTTTGTCCGAGTTGAAAAAAGGAAACCAGTTCGTCGGATTTCTGATGAAGCGGGCAAAGAAAGGTAGTTGTTCCTTGGGGGAATTTGTGGTTCCCGGGGCGAAGAAGCTCGAGGGTGCCAATTTCGATTTTGATGCACCCCGTGGGCGTATCAACCGCTTGGCGCTGATGTGTAACATCGCCGCAGGAGTGAATCGCCTCCATTCTGCAGGACATGTATTTGTTGATTTCAAGCCATCAAACGTCCTAGCGCACCCTGCGACTGGGGAGATAATGTTCGTGGACTTGGACTCGTTACAACTAAGCGAAAAGCTAGGTAAATTCCCCGCTCCTTTGGGCACCCCTGAGTATATGCCACCAGAGGCCTATGTAGACCCCGCTGATAAGCCAAGGAGTCCCAGTTGGGACAGGTTCTCAATGGCGGTTTTTTTCTACCAGATGATCACAGGTATTCATCCGTACTGCGGAACGGCCAAGGAATTTGTCACCGGAGTGGATACGCTGGAGGATAAAATCAAAGCGAAGATGTACGTAGGCGGCGCTGAAGCCTCCAAGTACGAGGTCATTCCCAAGCCTCATCATAGACTCGCTTCCTATTATCCCGAGCTGCAGCCTTTGTTCCGGCAAGCCTTCGAAGGTGGCCCCTCTCACCGGCCATCGGCTGAGAATTGGGGCATAAAGTTCTACGAGTTGATGAAGAAAGTAAAAGGGGCTTAGAGCGTCATTCGCTCCAAGTCTCCGAGGCGTGGGGTCCTATGCGGGGTCACCTAATCCTAGCGTGATGCGCTCTTTAAACTCGCCAGAAGGCGTGAAATGAGGGCCTGTGAAGGACGGAGCGGCTTGCCCCCTTTGTATCTTGCGCCGAGCACCACCGAAAACTCCTCTGGCGGCGATCGCGGTAACGGCCTTCGCAAGTAAGCGAGGACAGGATCCGGAAACTTCAGGGGCCACGAAGTGGCCTCTTTATTTAACACTCCAAAGGAATAATTGGCTTCAGTAGCCGTGGGGGTGGGCTAGGGTGAGGTCACCCCATGACGGAAA
>CAIVYX010000166.1 GCA_903910245.1 uncultured Opitutia bacterium
CGAGTTCGCCGCTGACTTTGAGTAGTGAGTCTCGGATGGCCTCGGCTTCAAGGCGTTGGCGGTTCATGCGCCAGAAGAGGCGGTTCTCGGGGTCGAGGCTGAGGCCTTCGGCGTGGTTGGCGCTGCTGAGCCGGTAGGCACGGCTGAGGACGAGTCCGCGGAGGAAACGCTTCTGCGACCAGCCGTCGGCCATGAAGCGCGTCGCCAGGTGGTCGAGCAGTTCGGGGTGGGAGGGGCGTTCGCCGCGTTCGCCGAAATAGTCGACGCTGCGGACGAGCCCTTCGCCGAAGAGCTTCTGCCAAAGTCGATTCGCCGTGACGCGAGCCGTCAGCGGGTTGCGGCGGTCCGCGATCCATTCGGCGAGTTGCAGGCGGCCGCTTTGGCCGGCCGGTATCGCGGGGAACTTGTCCCAAGAGGCGACGCGTAGCGCGCCGCGGGGGACGACGGCGGCGGGGGCGTAGGGATTGCCGCGCACATAGATCGGCATATCGGCCGGTTTCACGTCGTCTTGCATCGCGAAGGCCTTGGGCGCCTTCGATTTGAAGAACTCAGCGTGTTGGATTTCGCTGCCTTTGGTTTTCAGCAGGGCGGCGATTTCATCGCGGCGCTTCGTCAGCGCGTCTTGTTCTGAGGAAGGCTTGGGGGTGGGTGCCGCGGAGACGGGGGTAGTTTTGTCAGCGGCGGCGACGGTCGCTTTGGGGGTTTTCTCAAGGGCGGCGAGCTTGGCGACGACGGCTTTATTCTCTTCGGTGAGCCTGGCTTGTTCCGCTTTGAGCGCCGTGAGCTTGGCGGCGTGTTCGGCTTCGGCTTTCTGGCGCTCGGCGAGCTGGGTCGGCGATTCCGGAAGCGGCACGCTGCGGATGGTGCTCCAGACGCCGAAGCCGACCATCTTGCCGGAAGAGGGAGAACTGCGAAGCATGCCGGCCATGCCGTAGTAATCCTCAAGTCCGACGGGGTCGAACTTATGGTCATGGCAGCGGGCGCAACCCATCGTCATGCCGAGGAAAGCCCCGCCGATCTTGATCAGCTGGGTGTCGATGTGATCGGTCTCCATCTTGGCTTTGTCGGGATTCACGATCTCGAGGTCGCCGACCATCAGGAAGCCCGTGGCGACGAGCTGGGAGGCGCGTTGCTCCGGAGAGGAGGCAGGCATCAGGTCGCCCGCGAGCTGCTCCTTGATGAAAAGGTCGAAAGGCTTGTCCTGATTGAAGGCCTGGATGAGGTAATCACGATAGCGCCAGGCATGTTCGGCGAAGACTTCGTTGGAAGTCCCGATCATGTCGGCGTAGCCCGTGAGGTCGAGCCAGTGGCGGGCCCAGCGTTCGCCGTAGGCCGGCGAAGCCAGCAGACGGTCGACGACCTTGGCGTGGGCGGAGTCAGAATTATCATTCGCGAATGCGAGGACTTCTTCGGCGGAGGCCGGGAGGCCGGTGAGATCGAGGCTGACGCGGCGGATCCAGGTATGCCGGTCGGCGTCGCCGGCGGGCTTAAGTCCTTTAGCTTCGAGTTTCGCGAGGAGGAAACGGTCGACCGGATCTTTGGCCCAGGCGGTGTCCTTGACGCCCGGGGCGGGAGGGTTCGCGATCGGCTGGAAGGCCCAGAATTTACGGCCGGCCTCGACGTCGATGGTGCGCTTCGGCTTAGCGGCTTGGTTGGCATCGCCCGTGCGCGGATCAGGGGCGCCGCGCTTTACCCATTCCTCAAGGATGGCGACTTCGTCCGCCGGCAGGCGGCTTTTTGGGGGCATCGCGAAATCCTTGTCGAGATAGCGGACGGCTTTGATGACGAGGCTCTTCGTGAGGTCGCCCGGGATGATCGCGGGTCCGTTGTCGCCGCCGTGTTGCCAGCCGGCGCGCGTGTCGAGCGCGAGGCCGCCCTTGGTCTTCTTCTCCGTCGAATGGCAATCGTAGCACCGCTTGATCAACACCGGGCGCACCTTCGACTCGAAGAACAAGTCATCGTCGCCGGCGGCCAGGAGGGCCAGCGGCGCGAGGAGGAGGGTGGTGATGGAGCGAAGGCGGGACATTTCTCTAGTCTGCCCAGCTCATATTAAAGAGGACGTGGTCCATCATCACTTGGGCGGCTTCGGCAGGCGTGCCGGAGGAAAGCACTTGGAGCAGCTTGCGGTGGGCGAGGACGGTTTCCGTCTCCGGACGATAGTAGTCCGCGGATCGTCGTTTGAAGATTTCGACCAGGTAGGCTTCGTATTGCCAGCGGAGGGGCTCCCATAGTTGCAGGAGACGCAGGTTGCCGCTGCAGGTTACGACATAATGGTGAAGGTCCATGTCCAGTCGCGAGAGCTCGGCGAACGAACCTGCCTTCGTTTGTTGTTCAATGTTCTTGGCGACAAAATCGGTGTCGGCGGTCGTCCAGTTCCAGTTGGCGAGCCTGGCGGCCATGCTTTCGAGGGCGGCCCGGGCTTCCATGATCTCCCGGAGATCCTTCGCCGCGATGGTGCGCACGCGGGTGCGGCCAGTCTTTTCGAAGGTGACCAGACCTTCGCGCTCCAAGGCGATGAGGGCTTCGCGGACGGGAGCACGGCTCGTATGGAAATGCTCGGCGAGGGTGGGTTCAGCGAGGGCGGAGCCTTGGGGAAAGAGCCCGCTGACGATCTCCTTGCGGAGGCGCAAATGGACGGCAGTTGCGCGGTTGTTCCGCGGGGCGCGCGGGGAGGACTGGGCTTGGGGGGTGGCCATGCGTTTTAAAGTGTCGACACTTCTTAGGCCGACAAGTCCGGAAGGTCGAAGTTCCGAATCTTTTCCCATCCCATGGCTGACTGGGTGAAACTCCTCAGACCCGCTCTAGCTTGATGGGGGTGGTCTTGCCCGAGGCGAACTGGGCCACGATTAGGCTGCCGTCGGGATTGGCGATGACGTCGTGGGGGTGCAGGAAGACGTCGGCGGTGTGTTTCATGGGCAGGAGCTTGCCGGCGGCAGCATACACGGGAGCGGAGCCGGCGATGTTCGAGACGACGCGGAGGTTCTGATCGAGGATGGAGAGGAAGCCACGGCTATTGCGGTCCTTGGGCCAGTTGTCGGCGAGGTGGGCGACGACGTAGTGCTGGCCCATGCGGCGGATCTGGCGCGGGTTGCCGCCGGGGAGGTCGGTCTGGGCGAGCTTCTTGCCGTCGAGGTCGAGACGCAGGAGATACTGCTGGTCGCTCAACGCGATTAGCA
>CAIVYX010000167.1 GCA_903910245.1 uncultured Opitutia bacterium
CACCTTGATGCCGAAGATGCCCTGATTTTTGATGGCCTTCTTGGTCATCTGGAAGGCGTCGGCCTGGGGGGCGAGGGCGGCGGTCGCGAGCAGGGCGGCGGCGAGGGCTTTGGGGTTCATGGCGTTAATCCTTTACCCACAGGGGTGCCGAAGCAAGATTACAACCGATGCTGAGCTGCCAGAACCTCACCGTGCAGGCGGGTAATGACGGCCCCGTCATCCTCGACGGCGCCAGCGCTCGCTTCCTGCCGCGCGGTCTCAATGCCGTCATCGGGCCTTCGGGTTGCGGAAAGACGACCTTGATGAAGGCCATCCTCGGCATCCTGCCGTCGACTGGCGAAGCCTGTCTTGCGGGCGATCGCATCACCTGCACCGAGGACCTCGTCGGCAAGGTTGGTTTTGCCCCGCAGTTCACCGCGGCCCAGCCTCAGCTGACCGTCGCCGAATCCTTGGAGTATGCCCTCGAGCTCGCCGTGCCGGATGCCGCCGAACGTGCCCGTCGCCTGGAGTCCGTCCTCGGCGTCACCGGGATGGCTCCGCACCGCGACAAGCGCGTCTCAGCCCTTTCCGGGGGCCAGTTACGTCGCCTCTCCCTCGGCCTAGAGCTCACCCTGGATCCGCCTTGCATGGTTTGTGACGAAGTCACTTCTGGCCTCGACCCGCAATCCGAGGATCAGATCCTCGCGCTGCTGCGTAATCTTGCCGAGACGAACCACAAGAGCTTCGTCTGTATCATCCACAATCTCGGTAAGTTGAACCAGTTCGATTGGGTGACGGTCGTCTATCAAGGCGATGTAGTCTTTCAAGGCTCGCCCGATGAATTACTCGGCTACTTCGGCATCCCTGATGGACTTCGCCTCTATGAGGTATTGAACGCCTCAGACCTCGCTACGTGGCGCGACCGCTGGGCCATTCATCAGGCCGAGCACCAGGATTCGTACGAGGTCGCCGTCGCCAAGGTCGGCACATCCGCCGAGGTCGAACCGCTGCCAGAGCCCTCGATTCCTGACGGTGTCTCGCAGTTCATCACGCTGCTTTCCCGCCGGCTTAAACTCTTCTTCCGCGACACTGGCTACCTTGGCCTGACGCTCGCGATCACGTTCGGCTTCCCGCTCCTCGTGATCATCTTCAACCTCGATGGCGTCTGGGATGTCCTGAAAATCCCGATGGACCGCAATACCGCGTCGATGGCGGAGGTGCAGCAGGCGTTGAAGGTCCAGATGTCCAATGCCCAGCTTGCTGGCCTCGCCGCTGGGCTGATCATGTTCCAGGTCATCCTGCTTACGCTCATGGGCGCCAACAACGGCGGCCGCGAGATCTCCGCCGAGCGCATGCTTTACGAGAAAGAGCGCATGACTGGCCTGCGTCCGTGGGCCTACGCGTTCTCCAAGATCGTCTTTGTCTCCCTTGTGGCGATTTTCCAAGGGGTCTGGATGTGCCTGTTCGTAAAGTTAATTTGTAATTTCCCCGGACCTTGGGTGGAGCAGCTCGCCATTCTCGCGGCCAGCTGTGTCTCCATGTCCGTCGTTTGCCTTGGCTTCTCGGCCATGCTCACTTCTCCGGAGAAATCTTCGTTGCTCTCGATCTACCTCGTCGGCTTCCAGCTCCCGCTCTCTGGGGTGGTCCTCGCCTTACCCGCCGCGCTGACCTGGGTCTGCCGGCCTTTCATCAACTCCTATTGGGGTTGGTCCGGCTACATGAAGTCCATGATGGGGCAGCCGCTTTACGACGCCTATACCGCGAGTATGCCCAATCAGACCGCCTATGTGGCTAGCACCACCGAAGGCTTGGCGGTCCTGCTGATTCAGGGCTTGGTCGGGTTCTGTCTGGTCGTGTACGGCTGCCAGCAGAAGCGTTGGAACTGAGGGCTAGGCTAAACCCCCTAGGCCTATTGGGGCGTGTTATTTCTCTTATAAGGGAAATCGCTGGAACAAACCTCAAACCTCCTTAAGATTGAGAGAGGTCAGCCCCCGCCCATTTCCATGTCCAAAATCAACCCTCTCTTTTTCGCCCTCGGCATCCCGGTCGTCGTGATCGTGATTCTCGTCGCGATCGTCGCCCCGCGCATGGGCGGAGGCGGCAAGTTCGCCGAGCTCACGCCTTTCTCGGTTGAGAAATATCGTAGCGACTGGTCGTCGCTACAGGGCAACTCCTATCGCCTCGACTGCCAGGTCGAGCAGCAGCTCGCCTTCGTCGAAGGCCGCGGGCGCGTGCTCGCCGTGAAGCCCATCGAGAAGGACCCGACCCGTCCCGCCGGACGTATCCCGGTCTTCGTCCCCGCCGGCTCTGCCGATTCCTTCGAGGTCGGCCAGCGCTTCAAGTGCAAGCTGCGCGTCACCCACGACCTTCTGGTCGTCGAAGCCCTCGAACGTTTCTGAACTTTTCCGCCATGCGTCACTCTCTCTTCAGTCTCTTCGGTTGGTGTGCGTTGACCGTGCTGGGCTTCGCCCAGGCGCCGCCCCCCGGTGCCACGGTGAATAGCGGCGGCACCGCCGGTGATTACAAAAGCTCGTCCGCCGAAGGTGGCGCCGACCGCATCTTCAACGTCAACAGCGACTCCGTGGATATGGAGAACGGCACCATGCAGTGGAAGGGCACGACGATGAACCTCGGTAACTCTCGCGCCGTCCGCGCCCGTTTCGAGCGCTACCTCGCCGCGCCGACGGATAACGGCGACATGAAGCGCTACGTGGCTCTTCTGGATCAGATTCAGCTCCTGCTTTCGGCTCAGTCCATCAACCAGGAAAACTATTACCGCAACCAGCAAGAGGCCTTCAACCTTTTGTTCAAGGCGGCGGAGTACGATATCGATGCCGGCAGCTCGCTGACGATCGCCTCCCAGGTCCAGAAGGTCTGGGTGATGAAGCAGGAGTTTCGCCAAATCGAGGTTACCAAGGCGCAGTTGGAGACCCTGCGCAAGGTGCAGGAAGGCATCATCATCAACCGCGCCGATATTATCGAGGAAGCCAGTGCGGCGAACGCGCAGGCCTCCTCGAAGGCGAAGCCGTTGGGCAAGTCTGCCACCGGCGTCACTGAGCTCGGCTACAAGGTCAAGGACGAGGCGCGCACGCAGGCGGAAATCCTCGCCAAGAATGCCGAGATGACTGCGCTCGGGCTCAAGGCGAAGATCGAATTCCAGTCCCAAATGGTCTCCTTCCTGATGGCCCGCCGCTATCGGCACTCGTTGATTACCAGTGCCTTCTATCGGGTGCTCTTCAAGGGCGGCAGCCAGAACATCGTCGTCGGTGCCAAGGAAGTGAAAGAGTTCTTCCCGATCTCCGACTTCGTCCCGACGCTGGAGTCCTTCGACATGCTTTCCCGTGAGGCGATCAAGGATACGTCCAAAGGTATGCAGACTGTCGATGATCTGGTGAAGCAGGGGGAGCTCTATGGCGCCTTCGAGCGACTGCAGGAGACGTTCTTCCTCGGTGAGTTCGAGCCCGTCGTGATGTCCTACCCACAGGAGAAGAAGCGCGAGATGCTCGCCCTCTGGAAGGATCTCCGCGAACTCCAGCGGCTCGGGGATGAGCACGACCTCGGCAGCGTCGAAGGCTACGTCAACAAGGTCCGTGGCCGCGCCCGCGACTTCCCCGGAGCCCCGATCCTCTCTAAGGTCACCAATGCGATGAACGCGTCGAACATGTCCCTGCTCTCCGCCAAGGGCGCCGCCTTGGCGGGCGATAATGTCAAGGCCGAGGCCGCCCTCGAGCGCGCCGCCAAAATCTGGCCCCAGAATCCCGGCGTAAAGGACTTCGCCACGCAGGTCGTGAGCCGACAGGACACGCTGGCCCAGAAAATCCCGGAATTCGACCGCCTCATGACGGAGTCGAAGTGGCGCGACATCTACAATAAGAAGCTGGAATACGCCTTGGCCCTGGCCCAAGACAAGGAGCGCTCCGAGAAGCTTCGCAAGGTGGTCAACCGCGTCGGCGAGCTCGACGCCAACATCCAGAAGGCTTCCGTGCTGGCCTCGCAGAATAATCCCTACCTCGCGTGGGACGTCATCGTCGAGGTGTACAAGACGGAGTCCGACGACATCGTGCTCGCCAAGACGCGTTCCGA
>CAIVYX010000168.1 GCA_903910245.1 uncultured Opitutia bacterium
CCCGTCTGCTCGCCGAGACCGACGAATCCGTGAAACAGATCGCGCACCAGTGCGGCTACCCGACCGCGGCCTATTTCCACCGCCAGTTCCAGCGTCACCAAGAACTCGCACCCCTCGCCTACCGCGAAGCCATCCGCCGCCGCGCCTAATCACGCTTCCCCCTTCACCCACAAAGAACCAAGAACAAAGAACTTTTCCTTTCCTACCCCTACCCCCACCCCTAACCCTTTCACAACCCCATGACCCCCACCCTATATCTACGCCTAGCTGCGATGGTCTTCCTCCACTACTTCGTGTGGAGCTGTTGGTATAACACCATGGCCGTGTACCTCGGGAAGCTGAACTTTACCGGCACCCAGATCGGCCTCGCCTACGGCACCACCGCCATCGGCGCGCTTATCTCGCCCTTCATCATCGGCGTCATTGCCGACCGATTCGTCCCTGCCCAACGGCTGCTCGGCGTGCTTCACCTGCTCGGAGCCGGCCTCCTCTGGTGGATTTCGCAGCAGACTGCGTTCAACATCTTCTACCCATCGCTCATCGTCTACACGTTGACCTACATGGCCGGCCACGGGCTCATCAACACCATCACCCTCACGCATACGCCTAATCCGGCGAAATGGTTCCCCATCGTGATGGTCGCTGCCTCGGCCGGTTGGATCGCTGCAGCGAACGTCATCAATTACTGGGGTAAGATTGCCGGCCCAATCGCCAATGGCATCAACAGCATAACGAGTGCCTTTAATTACGTCGCCATCAAGGAAGTGCCGCAAGCTACCGCCAGCCTCGCCGACAATAACGGCATGTTCATTCTCGCTTGCGGAGTCGCCCTCGCGGTCGCGCTCTACTCGTTCACCCTTCCGAACACCCCGCCCAAGGGCGACACCGGACCGGTCTCGGCCAGCAAACTCCTCGGCCTCGATGCGCTCAAGCTATTCAAGGACCGCTCCTTCGCGGTGTTCATGTTCTGTTCCTTCCTGATCTGCATCCCGCTCAGCTTCTACTTCACCTGGACCAGCGCCTTCCTCAGCGAAATGAATGTCGCCGACTACGCCTCCAAGATGACCCTCGGTCAGGTCTCCGAAGTCGGCTTCCTCCTGTTGCTACCCATCCTCCTGCCTTTCCTCGGTGCCAAACGCATCATGATCCTCGGCATGGCCGCCTGGGCCCTTCGTTTCGCGCTCTTCGCTTACTTCCATGAACAGCCCACGGCCACTTGGATGATCCTCGGCGGCATCCTCCTCCACGGCATGAGCTACGACTTCATCTTCGTCATGGGTCGCATGTATGTCGACAAGGCCGCCGGCGACAGCCTCCGCGCCTCGGCGCAGGGCTTGCACGCCGTCTTCACCCTCGGTGCGGGCATGTTCGTCGGCTCCTGGCTCGCCGGAGTGGTCGCACAAAATTACACCAACGCAGCCGGCGTCCACGACTGGAAGTCCATCTGGCTCGTACCGGCCATCATGAGCGCCGTCCTCATCCCCGTCTTCCTCGCTCTCTTCCGCGAACGCTCCAGCGATGAAGGATGAATGATGGATGATCAAAGATAGAGATAACAAACTGCATTCTTCCGAATCTCGCTCCTTCCTTCATCGCTCCTCCTTAATCCTCCATCTTCCATCGTCCATCCTCCAACCTCCATCTTCCCACCTCCATCTTCCCACCCATGTCCCGCAAACTCAGCCACATCGCCCCCGACTGGTGGGATTACACCACGCTCGACTCTTCGCTCATCAACGATGCGGCGAAGCTGACGGAGCGCGACCTGCGCCAGCTGTCGCGTCCGGGCTTCAAGGTGGTGATGTATGATACCCTCGAGGACTTCTATCTGGCTGAGGCCTTGGAATACATCGCGGCCTGGAAGCAGGCCACGGCCGACAACCCGGTCGGCATCTGCGGTCCGATCGGTCCGACCGAACAACTCCCGCTCGTCGCCCGCC
>CAIVYX010000169.1 GCA_903910245.1 uncultured Opitutia bacterium
ACCATGGGCAGCGTCGCCACCGCGATGATCGAGCGCAACACGACCATCCCGACCAAGAAGTCGCAGATCTTCTCTACCGCCGCCGACAGCCAGCCGGCTGTTGATATTATCATCGTCCAGGGCGAACGCCCGATGGCCAAGGACAACAAGCAGCTCGGCACGTTCAAGCTCGACGGCATCAAGCCGGCGCGCCGCGGCGAACCCCAGATCGAAGTGACCTTCGACATCGACGCCAACGGCATCCTGCATGTCTCGGCCGTCGACAAGGGCTCGGGCAAGGAGCAGAAGATCTCCATCACCGGCTCCTCGGGTCTCTCCAAGGAAGAAGTCGAGAAGCTCCGCAAGGAAGCCGAACTCCATGCCGATGAGGACAAGAAGACCCGCGAGCTCGCCGAAGCCCGCAACCGCCTCGACGCTGGTGTCTTCACCGCCGAGAAGTTCATCGCCGACAACGGTGAGAAGATGCCCGCCGAAGCGAAGACCGCCGCCGAAGCTGCGCTGAAGGAAGCTCAGGAAGCCCTTAAGAAGACCGACGCCACCGCTGAGGAATTCGAGAAGGCCGCCACGGCCCTCCAGACCGCGCTCATGGCTGCCGCGCAGACCGTTCCTCAGCCCACTTCCGGCGATCAGCCGCAGGCCGATGCCGGTCCCGCTCCGGAAGAGAAGAAGAAGTCCAAGGACGGCAAGGTAGTCGACGGCGACTTCGAAGTCGTCGACGACGGCAAGAAGTAAGCGTCGCGTTGCGACGCAGGGCTAGGGCCAGTCCGATAAGCAAAGGGCCGGAGTCGCGAGACTCCGGCTCTTTTTGCTTACGGGGCTTTCACCACAGCGTTGATGCCGTTGGGCGTCATCGCCGGGGAGGCCTTCCAGGTTTTTCCATCAGCCGAGAACGACATCTTACCGGGCCAGGAACTGGTGATGAAGCGGGTGCCGTCGGTCCAAAGAATGCGTCCTGGCGGGCGCAGCGTCGAAGGCTTCCAGTCCGTGCCGTCGCTCGAGGTGATCACGGTTTTGCCGCCGCCAGCGATGAACGCTTTACCGGTCCACTGGAGCCAATCGAGTTTTTCGTCGGCTGGACGTTCCTGTTTCTGCCAGGTCTTTCCGTCGGCCGAGGTCATGATGACGCCGTTGCCGACCGCGACGAAGGAATTCCCGCCGAAGGCGAGCGCCCGGAGCTGGGGGAGATCAGAGCGGAACTCGACCTTCGTGCCGTCGGCCGAGGTCATGCACCAATAGAACTCTTTCTTCGCACCCGCTTCGCCCATGAACACCGTGACACCATTACCAAAAGCAGCGTGGCGGAACCAAAGCGCCCAGCTGGGGAATCCGGTCGTCTGCGCCTGGGCGCCTTGGGTCCAGCTGACGCCATCCTCGGAAAACCAGAGGGTGCGGTCTGGTCCGCCGGCGATGAAGCGCTGGCCTGACCTGATGACTGGATTAACGCGAAAGGGTAGTTTCTTCACCTCTTCCCATTTAACTCCGTCCGCTGAATTGAGGATATGACCGGACTGGGTGTCTTTGCTCCACCCGCCCCCGCCGACCACGACGAATTTTCCTGCGCCGAAAGCAGCGGACATCAAGTTGTTGCTGTCGTCCTTGCCCTCGGGTGCCCACTCGGCAGTGATTTCCCAATTAAGGCCATCGTGCGAGACCATGCGCCGGCCGCCGTAGCCGACGGCAAGCCAGGTCTCGGCGGCGAAGGCCTGCAGCGCCGATAGTCCGAGTAACAGGGCGAGCCGCATGCTCAGGCGAGTTCGAAGCCCTTGACGCTACGTCCGTTGCTGCTGCCGAACTTTTCAAGGCCGACATCCATCCGGTGGGCGATCTGCACGAAGAGGTTGGCGAAGCGTCCGTTGTCGTTGCCCTTACCGCCGGCGACCACGTGCTTACCGTGACGGAAGCCACCGCCGGCGAGGATCAGCGGAAGATCGCGCGTGTTGTGGGAGCTGGCATTACCAAGGTTGCTGCCCGCCATCACGATCGTGTTGTCGAGCAGGGTACCGCGGCCTTCCTGGACGCCCTTGAGCAGGCCGAGCAGGCGGCCGATTTCGGCGAACTCCGCACGCTCGATGAGGCGCAGTTCTTCGATCTTGGCCTCGTCTTGGCCGTGGTGGGAAAGGTTATGCCACTCCTGTGTGACGCCCTCGATCTTTGGATTGTTGCCGCCGCCCGCGCTGTAGGTGATGAAGCGCGTGGAATCGGTCTGGAAACTCAGGGTGATCAGGTCATGCATCAGGCGGGTCTTCGCGATGATGTCGTTGCGGTCGGTGATGTCGGTCGGTACCTTCATCTCGACCTTCGGTTTCGGGCGGGTGGCCCAGGCGGACGAAGACAGTAGGCGGGCTTCAAGTTCGCGGACGCTCGTGAAGTATTGGTCGACCTTCTCCTTGTCGCGCGGGCCGAGGTTGGCGTTCATCTTCTTGGCCTCTCCGTTGAGGGTATCGAGGATGCTCCGGCCGCGGCGCAATTCGGCCAGCTGTCGTTGGATCTCCGCCGGGTTGCCGTTCACGAACAGGAGCTGGAAAAGGCGGGAGGGGGTC
>CAIVYX010000170.1 GCA_903910245.1 uncultured Opitutia bacterium
ACTCGCAAGCTTGGCCGATGATGATCGGTCCCGAGCCGATGATGAGGATTGAGCGGATATCGGTCCTCTTAGGCATAGTGTTCCGCGGACTGTCAGCGACCGCTGGAAGGGTGGTCAAGTGGGGACTTCTAACAATTGCGGCCGCGCCGCGGGAAGGCGCTTGCAGGGTCGTCCCGGGCGGGCATTCATCGGGGCGTGGACATCATCAGGATAGCGGGTATCAAGTCCTTCGGACATCACGGCGCCCTGCCCGAAGAGAAACGCCTAGGTCAGCGGTTTACCGTCTCGGTCGACCTAGAGATTGACACCCGCCCGGCGGCCGCCGCCGACGATCTGAAACTGACCGTCAATTACGCCGATGTCATCAGGACGGTCGAAGCTCAGCTGACTGGCAAGCCAGTCTACCTAATCGAGACCTTGGCCCAGCAGATTGCCGCGCGTATTTTGGGCACTTTCGACGTGGTCAAGGCCGTTACGGTCGAGGTCAACAAACCCTTCGCCCCGGTGGCCGCCGAGTTCGACGCCATTTCGGTGAAGATTCGCCGTGAGCGGGTGTGAAGGGCAGCCCCCAGCACATTATCCTCGGCCTAGGCAGCAACCTCGGCGATAGGGCTGACATTATCGCCCAGGCCATTGGGTATCTCCGCGACCTGCCGGAAACCCGGGTTTTGGCTATTTCGGAGGCCGTCGACTCGAATCCCGTAGGGTATGCCGACCAGCCAAACTTCCTAAACCTCTGTTTATTAATTAGTTGTAAATTTAATCCCGACGAGCTGCTGGTCCGAACCTTGGAAATCGAGCGCCAACTCGGCCGAGAACGGACCGCTCACCGCAACGGCCCCCGAACCCTAGACATCGACCTGCTCTTCTATGAAGGAGGACCCTGGGACAGCCCGACCGTCACCCTCCCCCACCCTAGGTGGTCTTCCCGAGGGTTTGTCGTTTCCCCCCTAAGTAATCTCCTTCAGGACCCTGTCCTCGCCAAGCACCCCGCCTGGACTTCGCTCGCCGCGGAGGTCCGGTCCCTGTCTCTCGGAGGCCAAGGCCTCCGCGCATGGCAAGGCCCGACCCCCTGGAGCAAGACTCCCTGACCACCGCTCGCTTCGGACACTGTCCGGCGCTGTGGCTCGCCCTCCCCCTCCTGCTCGGCTGCTCGATCGATGCGGCCACGGGAATCTCGCCCGGCCCTTGGCTACTCGTGGGCGGACTCGCGGCCGCACTCGGCTGGTTGAACCGACGCCATGCGATCGTCGCCGGAGTCGCAATCGTGTTCGCCGGTACAGCCATCGGCGCGGCGTGGCATCAACTACGAATGCCACCGCAGACGCCAGCCATCGTCCGACGACCATTCGTCGAACTACCGATTCTCGTCGAACGCGCGATGCCGCGCAAAGACGGCGACGGCTGGACGGGGATTGGCTGGATCACCGACCGTGACGGTGGCCTGTTCCGCCGCCGCGTCGCGCTCTCGGTCCGCGGAGTTTGTCCGGCCGAAGGCGTCGAGCTGATGATGTCCGGCGGACTGACGCCGATCTCCGCCGATGCGGACGGCTACGATGCCTGGCTGCGTTCGCAAGGTGCGACGCTCAAACTGCGCGGCGGGCGCGTGCTCGGTGAACTCGCGCCGCCCTCGCGCTTCGCGCTCTGGCGACAGGCGCAGCAAATGCGGCTGGAGGCATGGCTGCGGGCCATGCCCTGGGATGATCCCGACGGAGGCGCGATGCTCGCCGCGACGATGCTGGGGCGGACCGCGTTGTTACCGGCAGACGCGAAGGAAGCGTTTGCAACGACGGGCACACTCCATCTCTTCGCCATCAGCGGCCTGCACATCGCCGGCATGGCCGCGGCCTTGCTCTGGCTCGCCAAGCGGGCGCGCCTGCCGGAACTCCCGTCAGGTCTGGTCATTCTCGCGCTGCTCTGGCTCTACGTGCAGGTGACCGGCGCTTCACCGTCGTCGGTCCGTGCCTGGATTATGGCGGCCTTCCTCTGGGGTGGCCGCGCGAGCGAACGCGATACGCCCGCACTGCAATCGCTCGCGCTCGCCTGCGCCGTCACGCTGATTCTCACGCCCGAAGCCTGCACGGATGCCGGCTTCCAGCTGAGCTATGCGGCCGTGCTCGGCATCATCGCAGCCGGCGGGCCAGCGGCGAACCTCTGCGCGCGACCGACCGAAGAAGAACGCCTGACGCCGGCTGAAGCGCAGACCGCGACGCAGAAGCTTCGTTGGCGCGCTCGTAAGTTACTGCTGGGAGGACTGTGTGTCTCGCTGGCGGCCACAATCGCGGGGGTGCCGCTCACGCTCGGGTTATTCGGGTCGGCCAGCTGGGGCGGCGTCTTCGTCAACCTCGTCCTCGTACCGCTCTCGGAGATTCCGCTGATGCTCGGGATGGCTTCGGTCGCCTGCAGTGTGACCGATTGGTTGGCTTTACCGGCGGCGTGGATCAACGGCCTTGCGGCGGCGTTGCTCCACGTGATGACTTGGATCGCGCAAGCATGCGCAGTCGTGCCGACGATGAACCTCCAGCTCACGTTGCCGCATCGCTGGCTAGGGCCGCTGGGCGGGGCGCTCCTCGCGTTGGCCTTCCTCTCCCAGGCCCAATCCAAAAGCCTAGCCCGCTTGCTCGGAGTTCCCGCCGTGGTTTTGGCGGGCTGGTTGCTGCTGGTGTTTTTTCTTCATGCCATATCCTGACCTTGCCAGTCTCCGGCTAGCAGGAAAAGTTCAGATATGTCCCCTTCTTCCCTCCGCTCGCTTGCCGCGCTCGCGCTGACCACGCTCTCCGCCGCCGCTGCGCCCCAAGAATGGTCCGGCATCTATCCCGAGCTCGCCTATTTTAATAACGAGGGCGAATGCGGTACTGGCGCTGTGGTGCCTTGGGCCGACCGTCTCTGGGTCATCACCTACGGCCCGCACCTGCCCTATGGCTCAAGCGATAAGCTCTACGAAATCACGCCGGACCTGAAACAGATCGTCCGCCCGGAAAGCGTCGGCGGCACGCCGGCCAACCGCATGATCCACAAGGAATCCAATCAGCTGATCATTGGACCCTACCTCATCGGCGCCGAACGAGACGTACGCGTGATCCCGCCGAAACTCATGCCAGGTCGCCTGACCGGCAACGCCCGCCACCTGACCGACCCAGCGAACAAGATTTATTACGCCACGATGGAAGACGGCCTCTACGAAGTCGACGTGCGCACGCTCGCGGTGAAAGGCCTGATCAAGGAAATCATGAACAAGCCCCAGCCCGGCCAGACCGAGGAGGTCAGCCCGGCGACGATCACCTCCACGCTGTCCGGCTATCACGGCAAGGGACTCTATTCCGGCCAAGGTCTCGTCATCCTTGCGAACAATGGCGAGCGGAGCCCCAAGGCGCTCATCGACCCGACCATCGTCAGCGGCGGACTCGGCTCGTTCAACGGCGAAGGCAACTGGTCCCTCATCCGTCGCAACCAGTTCACCGAAGTCACCGGCCCCGGCGGACTAACGGGTAATGCTGATCCGGCGAAGGACCCGCTTTGGACCGTCGGCTGGGATTTCCGCTCGCTCATCCTGATGGTGATGGAAGACGGCAAGTGGACGAGCTATCGCCTGCCCAAGGGGAGCCACTCATATGACGGTGCCCATGGCTGGAATACCGAGTGGCCGCGCATCCGCGACATCGGCGAAGAAGGTTCGCGCCTGATGACCATGCACGGCCTCTTCTGGAAATTCCCCGCCAACTTCTCGTCGAAGCATTCCGCCGGCCTCACGCCGCGCTCCGCCTACCTTAAGGTCATCGGCGACTTCACGCGCTGGCAGGACCGCCTCGTCTTCGGCTGCGACGACACCGCGAAATCTGAATTCCTCAACAAGCGTCCCGCCAAGGGCGCGCTCGCGGGCCCCGGCCAGTCGCAGTCCAACCTCTGGTTCACTGCCCTCGACAAACCCGACCATCTTGGCCCCGCCATCGGCCGCGGCAGCGTCTGGGTGGACGAACCCGTCAAGGCCGGCGTCGCCTCCGATCCGTTCCTTCTCAGTGGCTTCGCAAAACGGGCGATGCTGCTCAGACACGACGGCGCCGCCGCGACGACCTTCACGCTCGAGATCGACGAAAAGGGCGACGGCCAGTGGAAGGCCTGGCGCGAGGTCGCGCTGAAAGCAGATGAGACCACGCAGTGGGTCGAGATTCCGTCGGCGCTACCGGGCGCATGGATTCGCGCGAAGCCCAGCCGCGACATCGCCAAGGCCAGTGTCACCTTCCAATACGCAGCTAAGGATGAACGCGTTGCCGAGCGTGGCCCGCTCTTCAAGGGACTCAGCCGCGCTGGCGACGCGACCTCTCAGGGCGCGTTCCTACTCACCCGCGGGGCGAATCTCCGCACGCTCTCAGTGCTCAACGCGAACGTCACGGTTGACCAGACCACCCTCGGCGACGCCTACGAACTCTCCGCCGACCTCAAACTTACCAAGCAGAAGGACCACGAGGTCGCCGCCTACGTCGAGAAGAACACGCCGATCCCACAGGGCATCGTCACCACTGACGAAGCCTCCGTCATCTTTGAGGAAAGCGGCGTGCGCTGGCGCCTGCCGCGCTCAGCTTCGCCGGCTCAGGATGCCCTGATCGCCCGCAGCGCCTTACGCAAGGCACGCGAAGTTTGCACCGAACGCGATATGCTTCAGACCCACGGTACCTTCTACGAACTACCGGCGCTCAACGCCATGGGCGCGATCCGTATGCGTCCGATTGCGACCAGTGATACCGCCGTCCATGACTACTGCTCCTACCGAGGACTGCTCGTGCTCAGCGGCATCTCAGCTAGCGCCGCGAAGGATGACCGCCACATCATCCGCTCCGACGACGGTAAGGCCGCCGTCTGGGTCGGCACGGCCGACGACCTCTGGCAGCTCGGCAAGCCGCGCGGGTACGGTGGCCCGTGGAAGAACAGCGATGTCATTGCCGGCAAACCATCGGACCCTTACCTCATGACTGGCTACGACAAAAAGCGGCTCACGCTGGCCAACCATGGCGACGCCGAGACGACGATCACCGTCGAGCTCGACGCCACTGGCGACGGTCGCTTCGCGGCCTTTCAGAGCTTCAAGTTGGCCCCAGGCGCAAAGGAGACCTTCGAGTTCCCCGATTGGATCAATGCCTATTGGGTTCGGACAGTTTCGTCGGCCACGACCAACGCCACCGCCCAACTGACCTACGAATAAACGCAACCATCGGCGGTTTCCGTGGTTCTACTGGGACAACCCCATGTCGTTCCGCCTCCTCGCCCTCCTCGCCTTCGTGTCGCCGCTCTGCGCGGCCGACGCCCCCGCCACGCTCCTCGCCCAGCCGGACAAAGAACTTGTCAGCGACGCGCTGACCAAGGAAGCCAAGGGCGCCGAATGGAAGATCGCCAAGGGCAAGTGGGAACGTACCGCCGATGGCATCCGGGTCGAAGAACTTCCGGACGACAAGCATGGCGCCGCCGGCCGCGTCACCACGAAGCTCCAGGACTTCGTCGCCGCCTTCGAATTCCGCCTCGATGGCGCCAAGTCGATCTCGCTCAGCATCAACGATGCCAAGGAACATGTCGCCCGCGTGATGATCACGCCGACTTCCCTGCGGGTGCAGAAGGACGACCATGACCATGACGGCCCCGAGAAGAGCATCGTCTTCCTGAATCAGGCTCAGGCCTTCGAAGCCGGCTCCTGGCACAGCGTCGTGCTTGAGATGGTCGGCGACACCATGGTCGCGACGATTGACGGTAAAATCAGCGGCTTCGGTAGCGACGACCTCTTTAAGGCTGAGAAGGCTAACCCCGGCTTCACCTGCGCCGGCCAGTCGGCCACCTTCCGCAACTTCGTCATCTGGAGCGCCAAGGCCGAACCCAAAGCCTCCTGGAAGGAAGCCCGCGGCAAGATCGCTGAAGCCATGAAGGCCGCGCCGGCGCCGGCTGCGCCTGGCGCCGCCAAGGGCAAGGGTGCCGCCAAGGGCAAGGGCAAGGCCGCTGCCGCTAAATAGACGCTAAGCGGTCGATTTTAAAGGCGGGGAACCATCTCCCCGCTTGCACCGAGGGAGGTTACGACCAAGTTCGAATCTCCCTCTTTCATGAACGAGCCCTTCGACACCATCGAGGAAGTCCTTGCGGATATTGCCGCCGGGAAGCTCGTCATTGTGACCGACGATGAGAACCGCGAGAACGAGGGCGACCTCGTGATGGCGGCTTCGAAGGCGACGCCGGAGACAGTCAACATGATGATTCGCCACGCGCGCGGCCTCATCTGCGTCCCGACCGTTGCGCATCAGCTGCGCCACCTCGGTATCTCCCAGATGGTGCCAGAGAACCGCGAGTCGCAGCGCACCGCCTTTGCCGTTTCTGTCGACGCCGCCGAAGGGATTTCCACCGGCATCTCCGCCTACGACCGCGCCAAGACCATCGCGATTCTCGCCGACCCGTCGGCCAAGCCCGAAGCGCTCGTGCAGCCCGGCCACATCTTCCCGCTCCAAGCCCGACCTGGCGGCGTGCTCCAGCGCGCCGGCCACACCGAAGCCGCCGTCGACCTCGCATCCCTCGCCGGCCTGCACCCGAGCGGCGTCATCTGCGAAATCCTGAACGAAGACGGCTCGATGGCGAGATTGCCCGAGCTCATCGAGCTTAAGAAGAAGTTCGGCCTGCGGATGATCTCCATCGCGCAGCTCATCGAGTTTCGGCACCGCCGCGAACGCCTCGTCGAGCTCGTCGCCGAAAGCCCATTCCAGTCGGCGTGGGGCGTATTCACCTTGCGTGTCTACCGCTCGCTCCCCGACGGCCGCCAGCACCTCGTCTTCACCCTCGGCCAGCCAGATGAATCACCGACGCTCGTGCGCGTGCAGCGCGAGAACATGCTCGGTGACCTTTTCCGCGGCAGTGCGTTTGGCGCCGGCACCTCGCTCGCCTCCAGTTTCGAAGCTGTCGCCAAGGCCGGCCGCGGCGTGATCGTCCATGTCACCCAGCCTTTCGGCGGCGTGGAGGCCGACCAATCTGGTATCCGCCTCGGCGCGATGGACGCGCGTGACTACGGTATCGGCGCCCAGATCCTTTCGCATCTCGGACTCCGCCGCATCCGGCTCATCACGAACAACCCGCGCAAAGTCGTGGGACTCGGCGGTTACGGGCTCGAGATCGTCGAGCAGGTTCCGTTCTAAGGGATTTTGGGCTTTTCCGCTTGCAGAGGGGTTCGGAAGCGACTCCATCGGCCCTCTGTTCTTCTGCCATGAGCCTCGACAAGCCCACCCCTGACGCCATCGACGGCGCCGAACTTCGCTTCGCCATCGTGTCGGCAGGATATAACGCGGAACTGGTCCAGGCCCTGAAGAAGAGCGCCATCAAAGGCCTCCGTGCCGCAGGTGTCCCCGACGCCTCCATCGTCGAGCTCGCCGTCCCCGGCTCCGGCGAGATTCCCTTTGCCGCCTACATGGCGGCCATGACGGGCGACTATGACTGCGTCATCGCCCTCGGTGTCGTCATCGCCGGCGATACCCCGCACCACGAGATTATCGCGAACTCGACCGCCCACGCCCTGCAGGACGCGGCCATCCGTTCCGAAGTCCCCGTGATCAACGGCATCGTCGTCACGAACAACCGCGAACAGGCCGTTGCCCGCTGCCAGGGAGCGCTCGACCGCGGCACGGAGTTCGCGTACGCCGCCCTCACGATGGCCCGCCACCGCATCACGCTCGGCGAACGCCTCGACCAGGTCGAGGAAGAGGAGCGCAAGCGCGGCGGCCAGGAACCTTTCGCCCAGAACTGACCGATGGAAAACGACTCTCCCATTTCCGCCTCCGCGCGCGCCAAGATTCGTATCCGAATCAAGGGCGTCGACTACCGCATGGCGGACCAGACTGCGGCCGATATCATCGCCAGCATCGCTGGCACCGGCGCCCGCATTTCGGGCCCCTTCCCCCTGCCTTCGCAGATTGAAGAGCCGCGCACGGCGCTCCGCGAGGAGATCCGCAGCCATCGCCGCATGGTCGAAATCATCGGCTCTAGCCCGAAGACCGTCGACGCGTTCCGCCGCCACAACATCCCAGCCGGCATCGAAATCGCCATCGTCGCTCCCGACGAACTGGTCGTGCCGGACCCAGCCGCGCCGCCGGCCAAGCGCAATCGTCGCCATGACAGCCGCGTGGTCGCCATGCAGTTTCTCTGCTCCTGGGAAGTCCAGCGCCACGCCGATATGGTGACGGGGCTCTTCGACTTCTTTTCCGAACGTCCGCAACCCCGTGAATATTACGCCTTCGCCGAAGAGCTGATTCAGGGCGTGATCCGCGACCTCGCACTCATCGACGAAGTCATCGGCAAGTACGCTAAGAACTGGGCCTTCGGCCGCATTGCGCGCGTCGACCTCGCGATCCTGCGCATCGCCATCTTCGAACTCATGCGCCGCACGGACATCCCGCCGGTCGTCAGCATCAACGAGGCCGTCGATATCGCGAAGGAATTCTCGACTGAGGAATCCAAGCGTTTCGTGAACGGCATCCTCGATAGCTATAAGGAAGAATTGGGCCGCGACCCGCGCAAAGCCGAGGGTGGTTGAACCATGGCGGGCTTCTTCGAACGACTGAAGTCCGGCCTGAGCCGCACGGCCGAGGCCGTGGCGAACCTGCTGGCCCGACCGATGGACGCCGAGTCGGCCGACCAGCTCCGTGAACGGTTGATCGCCGCCGACTTCGGTCCGGCCACCGCCGACGAAGTCGTCGAAGCCGCCCGCTCCGCATGGAAATCAGAAGCTGCCCTGCGCAAGACCTCCCCCGCCGAAGCCGCGGCTGAGAGTATCGTCCGCGCGCTCGGTGGTGAAACCTTCGCCGCACCCGCCTTTTCCAAGCCACATGTGATCATGCTCCTTGGCGTCAACGGCGCCGGCAAGACCACCACCGCCGCCAAGCTCGCCTGGCGCTGGCGCGAAGAAGGCAAGACCTGCCTGCTCGGTGCGTGCGACACTTTCCGTGCCGCCGCCGGCGAACAACTTTCCGCCTGGGCCGACCGCCTGGGTGTCGTGGTCGTCGGCGGAGCCTCTGGCGCTGATCCTGCCGCCGTGGCCTTCGATGCGGCCAAGGCGGGCGTAGCGCGCGGCGTGGACGTCGTCATCCTCGACACCGCGGGCCGTCTCCACACCAAGGCCCATCTCTTGGAAGAACTACGCAAGGTCGTCCGCGTGACGGCCAAGGCCCACCCCGGCGCACCGCACGAGAAGTGGCTCGTCATCGACGGCTCCTTAGGCGCCAACTCAATCGAGCAGGCTCGCATCTTCCATGAAGCCGTCGGCCTCACCGGCCTGATCGTCACCAAGCTCGATGGCACCGCCCGCGGCGGCGCGCTCGTCGCCGTAGTCCGCGAGCTGGGCGTCCCGGTCCGCTTCATCGGCGTTGGCGAGCAACCGGCCGACCTCCAGCCTTTCGATGCGCGGGCCTACGCCCGCTCGATCGTCGGCCTGGCGGAGTGAGGTTGTCTTGCCAGCGAGGGCGCCTCGCCCCAGCGTGAACCCATGTCGGCCGAGACCGTTACCGTCGAACTAGGCCAACGCTCCTACCCTGTCCGTATCGGGGCCGGGATGCGCAAGGAAGCCTTGGCCATGGCTGAACGCCGCGTGGCCGCCGGCCAGAAGTGTGTCGCGATCACCTCGCCCGGCGTCGCGGCCGCCCAGTCCGGCTTCGCCGCGGAGCTCGCCCGCCTCATGCCCGTGCTGGCGACAGCTTCGGATGGCGAGACCGCGAAGTCCGCCGCCGAACTCGCGCGCGTCTGGGATTTCCTCGCGGCCAATGGCGTGGCCCGTGATGGCGCGGTCTTCGCGCTCGGCGGCGGCGTCGTCGGCGACCTCGCCGGCTTCGCGGCCGCTTCCTATCAACGGGGCGTCGATTTCTACCAGATCCCGACGACCCTCCTCGCGATGGTCGACAGCTCCGTCGGCGGTAAGACCGGCATCAATCTCACCGCGGGCAAGAATCTGGTCGGCAACTTTCATCAGCCTACGGCCGTCTTCGCCGATACCGACCTACTGGCCACCTTGCCACCGCGCGAGTTCGCCGCGGGCATGGCTGAAGTCATCAAGCACGGCATCATCGCCGACGCCGACCTCTTCGGTCTGCTTGAGCAGAACTCGCCGTTCGCTTGGAATCATCCGCTCCTGCCGCGCGTCATCCGCCGCTGCGTCGAAATCAAAGCCGCAGTGGTCGCTGGCGACGAACGCGAGACCAGCGCCCAAGGCGGCCGCGCGCTCCTCAACCTCGGCCACACCTTCGGTCACGCCATCGAGGCCACCGCCGGCTACGGCACCTATCTGCACGGCGAAGCCGTTGCGATTGGTCTCGTGATGGCCGCGCGCCTTTCCGCCGAGCTCAAGCATTGCACCGCCGCCCAGGCCGAACAGGTCGAGGCGACGCTCAAACTACACGCCCTGCCCACCGCGCTGCGTTCGCCGCTGCCGCTGGAGCCCATGCTCGCCGCGATGCGTCGCGACAAAAAGGTCCGCGGCGGTAAGTTGCGCTTCGTCCTGCAGGACGGGATTGGCGCGGCCTGCACGGCGGATACCGTGCCGGAAGAAGCCGCGATCCGCGCCCTCCTGGCCGGCGGTGCCGCCCGCTGAGTTCCGTCCGCTTGACCCTCCGCGTGGGTTGGCTTTGGATAAGGTATGCCCCGCCTCCTCTGCGTCTGCCTGCTGACGGCCTCCGTCATCCTGCGTGCCGCCGAGGCACCTGAACCTAGTCAGACTTATTTCGGTCGTAATAAGTACGTCGAATATATTGCCGGCACCCTGCCCTTCGTGCTCTCCGCACCGCATGGCGGACGCGATAAGCCCGAGGAACTTCCGGACCGCGAGAAAGGCACGTTCGCCTTCGACACCAATACCCAGGAGCTCGCGCGCGCCATCGACGACGAGTTCGTTGCGCGCACCGGCCAGCACCCGCACGTGGTCATCTGCCGCGTCACGCGTCGCAAGATCGACTGCAACCGTGAGATCGTCGAAGGCGCTGCGGGGAACCCGCTGACCGAACAGTCTTGGAAGGACTTCCAAGGCTTCATCCAGACCGCGCAGAAGGCGATCGTCGCGAAGTACGGCAAAGGTTTCTACATCGACCTGCATGGTCATGGTCACGCCGATGCTCGCCTTGAACTGGGCTACGGACATAACCGCGAGGAGTTCGGCCTGGCGGACGCCGACCTATCCAAGCCGGAGTTCATCAAGAAGGGCACCCTGCAGTTCTTCGCGCTGAAGAATCCTTCCGGCTACCCCGCGCTGCTCCACGGCCCGCAGAGTTTCGGAGCCCTGATGGAGAAGGCCGGCTTCCCTTCCACGCCGAGCCTCGGCAAGCCCGTCCCCGGCGAACCCTACTTCAACGGCGGCTACAACGTCCGCACCCACACCGCACCCGGCACCGGCTTCGCGGGATTGCAGATCGAGAGTAACTCCAAGGGCGTGCGCGACAATGACGCCAGCCGGCGCAAGTTCGCGGCGGCCTTGGTCGACCAGCTGGCGGCCTACCTCGACGCCCAGATGGGCCTCAAGTTGCCGCTAAAGCCCAAGGCCAAGTAGGCCTTACTGCTGAGGACCCACGACCGGCTTGGCCGCGCGCCAGTCGCCCTTGAGCAAGCGCTGGTCGTTCTTCTCATTGGCGGAGCGGACGCGATCTTCGAGCGACCCCTGGCCGGCAGCCTGACCCGAGACGGCCGCAGCGGCGGGCGTCTTCTCAGTGACGAACGAACGGTCGCCCAGCGGACTGGCACAGCCGGCGAGCAGGAGGAGGGAGAGCAAGGATAGGGTCTTCATGATAAGGTTATTTGGCTCGGCGCTTGGCGTCGATCTCGAGCCAGGCGCGCAGCGCGAGGGCGGACTTCCGCGCGCGTTCGCGGGCGGCGGCGAGGTCGTCGGCATCGGCGACCTCGGCCTTCGTGAACGAATAGAATTTCACTTTCGGTTCCGTACCGGAAGCGCGGACCGCGATGCGGCGGCCATCGGCCAGCTCGGCGAGGATGAACTCCTCGGGCGGCACGCGTTCGCCTTCCGCATCGAGCACCTTGTCGCGCTCGTAATCCGTGACGCGGACGACCTTGGAGCCGTCGATGACGGCCGGCGGCGCGGCGCGCCAGGAGGCGACGATGCGGCGGATGCACGCGGCGCCCTCAGCGCCTTCGAACGCAAGGTTCAGGAGATCCTCGTGGTGGGCTCCGTAGCTGAGGTGCAGCACGTCGAGTGCGTCGAGCAGCGTGCGGCCACGCGAACGGAGCAGCGCGGCGAATTCGCAGAGCATGACCACCGTGGCGTTAGCATCCTTATCGCGGACGGCGTCGTCCGCGAGGTAGCCATAACTTTCTTCGGCGCCGAGCAGGAAGAGCGTGGAGTGGCGCAGCGCCAGCGGGGCGCGCCGACGGAGCGGGAGTGCAGCGGCATCCGGGCCGGCGCCTTCAGCCAGACGGTGGCTCCAGTTCGCGAGCTTGCGGGCGATCCACTTGAAGCCGACGAGCGTCTCGACGCAGCGGATACCATGGCGGGAGCAGATTGCGGCAACGAGCGGCGTGGTCACCAGTGATTTCACTACGGCGGCGTTCGGCGAACCGGTCTCGGGCAGGATGCCAGCGTCCTTCAGGGAGGAGAGGCGGAATTCGGTCAGGAGCGCGGCGACTTCGTTGCCATTGAGTAGGCGATGACCACCGGCGGGCAGCGGGCAGGCCACGCCGACGCGGTCGGAGTCGGGGTCGGTCGCGAGGATGAGGTCGGCGCCAATCTCGTCGGCGAGCTTCAGCGCTAACGCGAAGGTGCTGGCGTTCTCCGGATTCGGAGAAGCGACGGTCGGGAAGCGGCCGTCGTGCTCGCGCTGCTCCTCGACGACGTGCGGGTCGATGCCGACGCGGCGGAGGGCGGGCACGACCATGACGTCGCCAGTACCATGTACGTTCGTGAAGACGACCTTCGGCGTGTGGCGCGAAATGATCTCGGGGTCGAGGACGACGCCGGCGAGGCGGGCCAGATAGGCGTCTTCGGCGGCGGCCGGCACGGTGAGCACGCGGGTCAGATTCGTCTCGAGGTAGGGAGCGACATCGGCGGGGCCCAGTTTGGCGACTTCGGCGACAATCGTGGCATCGTGCGGAGGGAGCACCTGCCCGCCATCGCCGAGGCAGCATTTGAAGCCGTTATCGTGCGAAGGATTATGACTGGCGGTGATGACCACGCCGGCGTGGGCGCCGAGATGACGGACCGTGAAACTTAGCTGGGGAGTCGAGCGGGCGCCGACGAAGAGATAGGCTTCGCCGCCGAGCTCGCTCCAGGCACCGGCAATGAGTTCGGCGAAGTGGCGGGAGAAATGGCGGACGTCGTGCGCGACGACGAGGCGGGCGCCAGGCTGGGTCGCCGAGACATGCTTCCAGAGTCCGATGACCGCACGGAGGACATTAATATCGTTGAGGCAGGCCGAGCCGATGGCGGCGCGGATTGGCAGCCCCTGGGAGTCGAGCTCGTTGGCGGCCGAGACGCGGCCGACGGTGCGACCGCGCATGCCGCCCGTTCCGAATGCGATACCCTTGTAGAAACGGTCCTCGATCTCCGGCCAAGCGCCGCGGTCGCAGAGGTCCTTCAGGGAGTCGATGGCGGCGGCCGGCAGGGCGCCGGAGCGAAGCCAGTCACCGGCGTTGGCCAAGCTGGAGGCGGAAACCTGCCCCTTCCCCTGGGCGGCTTGAAGAAGCGTAAGAACGGCGGCGGAGGCGCTCATGAGTCCACCCATACTTACCCTCCCGAGGACGGGGACAAGCCCGTAGCGGTGGTTGACACAATCGCTCCTTTGCCAAGGGTTGACCCCCCATGCCTGAAGACCGTTCCAACAAGCAGCCCCCGGCCGGCGACGACCGTAATCTCGTTGTCGTCGACGAGGATTTCGTGAATGCGGACACCGAGGACCGCCTCTGGCTCTTCTGGGAGCGCAACAAGGACATCATCGTCAAGGGTACCTTTGGCGTCGTCGTAGGCATCTTGGCCTTCCTCGCCTTCTTCTTCTGGAACGAAAGCCGCCGCGAAGCCCTCGGCGAAGAATTCACCGCCTGCCAGGA
>CAIVYX010000171.1 GCA_903910245.1 uncultured Opitutia bacterium
CTACCTCACGCCGTACGAGTTCACGGGGCGGGAACCGGGCCTGCGGCCCGGGTGCTTGACACAAGAACCCTCCAAAACTACCTTAACCGAAGCGACCCAACTGTAACATTACGGTTGGCCCCACAAACCGTCCCCGATCACGGGAAACCTTCACGAAGCAGGTAAGGATTGCGGATGTTGGTGACTTCACCCCCGTCGCCGACATATCCATAGAAGAAGAGTGCGGTTCCGTCGGTCGCTTCGACCGACCAAGTGCAAATCCCGAAATCAGGGAGATCATGCTCACAGCGGCGGAGGTCATGGAGCAGTTGCAGGACCTTTTCTTCGTGCGCATTCAGTCCGATGTCATCTTCGTCGATGAGGCCTTAATCGAAAAGGCATAACAGCTTCTCGAGCGCCTTCATGCGCTTACGCGTTACGCGGCGAGGTGGTTTAAGAATAACCGCCCAGCGTTGTACGCCGAGGCGTGTCGGACGGCGGGGGAACGACGGAAGCCCGGCCTGAAAGATTTCCTGATTCAGCCCGCGGTGGGCTATCCCTATAAGAGATACCTGCTCGATGTGCAGCCGGGCTCGATCCTGGGCCGGATGCGTAAGCTACTCGCCAAGCGCGACGGCGTGCATCGTGAGCTGACTAACGAAGCCCGCCGTGATTGGACCAATCTCATCGAGTATAACCGGCAGGATGTGTTAGGCATGATGCATGTGGTGGGTTATGTGAGGGCGGCTATCAAGTTGACCAGTTGATCAGTGGCCAGTGGGCCAGGGAGACATCCACCCGAGCGGAAACCGGAGACCGGATGATTGGCTGGGGTGTCCTAAGGCAGCGATAGCACCATGGTCTGTCGTCTGTCTTGGGTAGGGTTGAGCGCCCTCGCTCAACCGCGGCTGACCAAGCGTGGTCAGCCCTACCTAAGATGCAGGCTATGTCGTGACGCGGTCCCGACCCTACCTAAGGCAGAGGCCGCTAGGACAGCACGTGGTGCTGTCCCTACCTTCGGGTTGCGGGAGGGGCGGGAGGGGTATAAGAGAGTCATGAGATACCCCCTCCTCGTATGGTTTGGCCTAGCTGCGGCCGTTGCTTCCGCGAAGCCGCTGCAGGTCTATATCCTCGTGGGGCAGTCGAACATGGAAGGCCATGCGAAGGTCGAGACGATTGATTATATCGGCGAAGACCCGGCGACGGCACCGTTGCTGAAACGCATGCTCGGGCCGGACGGCAAGCCGGCGGCCGCAAAGAACGTGTGGATCACTTATCTCACCGGCAGCGGCGACAAGAACGGCGAAGGCTTCGGTCCGCTGACGACTGGTTATGGCTCGCGTCAGGATCCGACGAAGGACGGCGGCAAGATCGGGCCCGAGTATACTTTCGGTCTGGCGATGGAGCGAGCGGGCAAGGGCCCCGTCTTGATCATCAAGGCCGCTTGGGGCGGCAAGTCGCTGAACTACGATTTCCGTTCGCCGGGCGCGGGACCGTATCCGCGGACAGCCCGCGACCTTGAGACCGACAAGCATCCGCTCGCCAACTCCGGCCATTACTATCGCCTCATGATGGCGCATGCCAAGCAGGTGCTGGCGAACCCTGGACGCGTCTGCCCGGCCTACGATCCCAAGGAAGGCTACGAGCTGGCCGGCTTCATCTGGTTCCAAGGCTTCAATGACATGGTGGATTCGAATTTCTACCTTAAGCAGCCCAAGGGCGCGGCGGGCAATCGGTTCGCGCTGTATTCGGAATATATGAGCGCGCTGATTCGCGATGTCCGTAAGGACCTCGGCGCGCCCAAGCTCCCGTTCGTCATCGGCGTCATGGGCGTCGGCGGCAAGGATCCGGGTAGCGAGGACAACCTCGCCTTCCGCGAGGCCATGGCCGCACCGGCGTCGCTGGCTGAATTCAAAGGTAACGTCATCGCCGTGCGCACCGCACCGTTCTGGGACGAGAAGCTGGGCGCCATCCAGGATAAGAAGGAGAAGGTCCGCCAGATGGCCTTTGAGCTCAAGAATAAGAGTAAGCGCTCGGCCAATGCCGATGGCAAGATGACCGAGGCGCAGCAGAAGGCTTATCTCAAGGACTACGAAGCCAAGCTCATCCCCGCGGACGAATCCGCGATGCTCAAGCGCGGTGCGTCCAATGGCGGGTACCATTATCTCGGTTGCGCCAAGACCTTCGCGCTCATGGGCGAGGCGTTCGCCGAGGCGAATCTGCAGATGAGAGCAGGGCAGAAGTAAGGCGAAGGCGGAGGGATTCAGAGCAAAAGTGCAAATAGGC
>CAIVYX010000172.1 GCA_903910245.1 uncultured Opitutia bacterium
CCTACGAACAGGCGACCTTGGTCATCGACGCATCCCATGGTGGGATTGGCTACCATTGGAGAGGTGGCGGCGACGACCATTTCAAAACCCGGTGGCAGCTTGGCCTTCGGGGTGTTCAGCGCGATTTGCTCCGGGGAGAGATCGAGGAAGCGGGGGCGATAGGCGTAGGAGGGAAACTCCTCGCCGTCGCCATGGCCGGCCGGCTTGGCGGCGCCCCACTTCTCCTTGAACTCACCAAGCGGGTAGAGCTCGTAGCGACGCACGAACATCTCCGCGGCTTCGACCTGCAGGAGGATACGGCCTTGGCTGGGCTTCACTTCAAAGGCTTCATTTACCTTCACGCCGTTGACGAAGTACTGGAGCATATCGCCCTTGGCGATCACCTCGAAACGGGTCCACTGGCCCGCAGGCGACTCGACGTCGTCCTTGCCGCGGAAGCCCAACGTGTCCTTCCAATCAACGTCGCGCTTCTGCCAATTAAGGCGTCCGCCCTTCATGGTCTGGCGCGGAGCGCCCGGGGTCCAAATCTTCTCCTTGTCGCGATCGAGTCCGACTTCGGCGCTGAGCGAGGTCTCCAGCACGGTGCCGTCCGCTAACTTGGGCGCGAGGACGAGGATATCGCCCACGCCACCTTCGATGATTTGGGCTTCGATGCTAGCCATCCAGCTACCACCCACGGCGCCCTGCGGCCCGAAGCAATGGACGAGGATGCCGTTATCGCGCGTAGCCTTGGCGCGCTTGCCCCAGGTCTTGTCGCCCCACTTGAGTTCGATGACGAGGTGGTAGTCCTTAAAGCTCTCGTTGGTGGTGATGCCGCCGTAGCCGTTGCCGCTGACGTGGAACAACCCGTCGGGCTCAAACTTGAAGACGTTCTTAGGGTCGTCTTTGATGTCAGCTTTGGGGTTGATGTGCATCTCGGCTTTTCCTTCGCGGAAAAGATCGAGGATGTTGACTTTCTTAGTGACGGCCTGCGCAACCGGTTCCGGTGGCAGGACGATCTTAGCGACCGGCTCCTTGCTCTGCGCGGTCAGTCCGATGACGGACAGCAGCGCGAACACGAAGGCGGCGAGGGGGTGGTTTTTCATGGGGTGAAGGAAGAAGACGGCGAAAGGGACCCCGATGTTTCAAACCACCCGCCACTCTTCAA
This sequence comes from uncultured Opitutia bacterium, assembly GCA_903910245.1. GTDB lineage: Bacteria > Verrucomicrobiota > Verrucomicrobiia > Opitutales > UBA953 > UBA953. The sequence continues at coordinate 1,148 of CAIVYX010000172.1, forward strand.
CCCTTTCGCATCTATTGAGCGGAATAGGTCATTATCGGAGCGGAATAGGTCATTCCAAGGTAGGGAGGCCATTGCTATGGCGCCGTTCGCAGCGGGTCTCCCTTTTATCGCCTGCCCTCCCGGGCTCAACCCTACCTCGATGCCGTCTGACTCACAACCTGCCGACCCTCCGCATTTTCGTAGAATCGCTCAAGCGAGATGCCCATGGCCGCGCTCTTGCTACCGAGATAAGGGAAGTGTCCGTAGTAGAGCGAAAGCTGCGCCTGGGCATCACGATAGGAACCGCCATGCGTCGCGACATAGATGGCGGAGGCCAAGCCTGTCCGATCAGAGCCGGCCCGGCAATGGATGAGCAACGGCTTCGGAGCGTCACGCAGGGCGTCGGCCAGCTTGGCCAACTGCGCCGGATCCAACGCCGTATTCGCCGACAGGCCCATGCTGACGAATTTAATCCCTCGACGGCGGGAGACTTCGACTTCGCCTTCATACCACTCCACGCCAGGTTGTTCGCCACAGAGGTTCAAGACCGTCTTCACGCCAAGGCGGTCAATCGCTTGCTCCAACTTCTCCGAGCCAAGCAAAGCCGAACGATAGACGGTACCCTTCTCCACTTCATGGAAGTTACCTCCCCCATGGACCCACGTATACGCTCCGACCAGAGCCAGCAGCACCACCAGCAGCATCGACCCCACCACGCGCGCAAACTTGACCACGAAAGTGGGGCGCTGGGGCGAAGTCATTTGCCCATCGTGCCATAGAAATACGCCAACTTGGCGTCGGCTAAGTCACAAGGGTGGGGCACCTCCCCAAGCCGCATCCCCGGCCAACTTATCAACGGGTCAACTATTTCGCAGCAAACTCCCTCGCCGCCCACTTCTTGAATTCACCCTGGGCCTGGCCGCCCTTCCCTGGAAAGCCCTGGTGCTGGACCATCCAGACAAGCACCAGGCCATCCTTGGTGCGCACTTCCATGCCGGTGGCCTGCGCGCCGCCGTGGCCGAAGAAATCCGGACCGACCGCGAAGCCGAGGCCGTAGCTATCCTTCAACTCCTTGGGCGTCTGGCGTGAAGATAGCTCCTTCAACGCCGCAGCACTGACATAGCGACGCCCGTCAAGTTCGCCGCCATTGAGCAGCATGCGGCAGAAAAGAGAGACATCCTTGGCCGTGGAGAACAGGCCGCCCGCCGGCATCGGGAAGCGATGCGCATGATCGGTGAGATCGGCCTGCAGCTGGCCGAGGCCGCCGAGGGCGAGCTTCTTCTTGGAGGCGTCCGGCTTGTAGGTCTTGGCCAGGCGCGAGACCTGCTCGGCGTTAGGCCAGAAAGTGGTGTCCTTCATGCCGAGGGGGCCGAACAGGCGCTTATCCATGAAGTCCTCGTAAGCCATGCCGCTCACGACCTCGAGTACGCGCGCGGCGGTATTGATGCCGGCGTTGGAATACTGATACTTCACGCCGGGCTGCGTAGCGAGCGGCGCCTTGGCGTAGGTCTTCACCGCGGCCGCGAGCGGCAGTCCGTCGAGCGTGGGTACCTCTTCGGCCGACTTAAAAGGCAGGCCGCTGACGTGCGAAAGCAGATCGCGAATCGTGATCGAACGCACGCGGGCGACGGTCTTGTCCTTGCCGGCGGAGACCTTCTGGTCCGTGAACTCAGGCAGGTATTTCTCGACGGGATCGTCCAGCGAGAGCTTGCCTTCGTCGACGAGCATCATGACCGCGGTGGCGGTGATGCCTTTGGATTGGGAGGCGATCCAGAAGACCGAGTCGGCCTGCATGGGTTTCTTCGCTTCGATGTCGGCGAAGCCGACGGTGGTCACGTTCAGGACCTTATCCTTGTTTGCGACCAGGGCCACCACGCCGGCGAGTTCTTCGCGCTGCACGAACGGGGCGAGGACGGAGTCGGCGGCGAACCCGCAGACGGATAAAAGCAGGCTAAGGCATGAGACGAGGGGTCGCATGGGCCGAGTCTTCCACCCCACCCCGCCCTGGCAAACTAAAGCCCATCAGCTGCCCTCAGAGCGTCGCACCTTAGGGCGATAGCGACTAGTGACGGGCGGCTTTCCGCATCAACAGACAGGCAATCACGGCGAGTAGGATGTTCGGCACGAACACCAGGACCTCTGGATGCCAGGCGGGATCCTTCACCCAGGTCGCCATCGAGGTTAGGAGGTAATAGGTCAAGGCGACACCCAAGGCTAATCCGGCGCTCACGCTGGTCTCGGATCGACCGACCGAGACGGCCAACGGCACGGCCAGCATCGCCAGACTCAGGACGGATATCGCGGTCGAAACGCGGAACATGAATTGGACGGCCAGCATCATCCGGTCGGCTGCCCGCTGTTCGGCTGTCGGATTCTCCGGCAGCCTCCAGCCGGTCTCCATGGCGGCGAGCAACTCTCCGCCCGTCATCATCCGAAGCCTCTTCACGTAGGTGCCCTTCTCATCTGGCCGCTGGCCGAGCGGCAGTTCGAGGATGGTCTGCTTGGCGGACACGAAACTTTCAGGATGAGCGAGCGTATCCATCCCCCCGGGGCGGGTGGTCATACTCGCATCCCGCATCTCAACCCGCAGGACGGAACGTCCCGCCAGATCGGTCGACTTAATCAGCTTAGCTTCTTTTGCGCGTACGGACTGAACCACCTGTCCGCGGTCATCCACCTGCCAGAGATGGAAACGCTTCAGGGTCTCCCCTTCTTTTTCCTCGGCACGTATCAGGAGGCCCTTGAATTGCCGGTTCAGTTTACCTGGCTGAATCAGGCCGGCCGGCGTCAGTTGGGCGGAACCGAGTAACACCTTTTGAAAATCATCCTCCGAGGCCGGTCCAGCCTCGAGATTCAACCAAAGCGACCCGAGTGCCACCACGGCCGCTACGGCCCACACGGGAGCGGCGATTCGCCAAAGGCCGATACCGGAAGCCTTCATGGCCGTGATTTCCCCGTCGGCACCCATGCGCCCGAAAGTCAGGAGCACGCCCGTCAGGATGCCCATCGGCAAAGCGTAAGGGAGTACCGTCGGAAAAAGCAGGGCCATCAGTTCGCAGGCTTCCCAGGGAGTGACCTGCCCGGATGAAAGCGCCCCGAGCACCACCTTGATAACGTTACCCGCCAGCAGCACGAAGACAAAGGCCCCGGTGGCAAGGGCGCTGGCACTGGCGCACTCGCGCAGGACGTGTCTGTCGAGGAGGCGCACGCAGCCTTAGTTTTCCCCGCCGGCCGCAAGCTTCCGCACAGGAAGACGCTGACTCTCCCGGTAGGCCTTCAGGCTATTGTCCATCGCCCACGACCCGCTCCATAAATAAGGGAAATGGCCGAAGCGAAGCGAGAGCTGGTGGGCGACGGCCTCAGGGGGATGGCCCGCCTCCAGCAAGAATAGCGCACAGGCCAACCCGCTCCGATCGGAACCCGAACCGCAATGGATCAGCACCGGCTTCGGGGCGTCTCGCAGCATCTGCGCCAGCTCGGTCATCTGCTCGACGGTCAGTTCACGTGATGCGCTCATGCGGTAGTTGAGGAAGCCCACGCCGAGTTCCTTCGCGGCACGATATTGGGCGTCATACCAATCCTGGCCGACGTTCTCGCCACGTAAGTTGATCACGGTCCGCAAGCCTGTCTGCTTGGCCAGGCTGACAAATTCCCCCGCCGGAAGCTGGGCCGAACGGTACAGTAGCCCAGGCACGACCACATGCTGGTTATGATTAGAATGCAAAAAGCCGTAGAACGAGAGGGGGAGCCCGACGACGGCCAGCAACGTCCACCCACAGATGCGGGCTAGTCGCCAACCGAGGGCGAATGGCTTTGGAGTCGTCACCTGACCATCATAGGGCCTCAATAATTCGATCAGGGTTGTATCTGGTGACAACCAGGCGACAAACCGAGGCGGCAGGGGTGCTACCTCGCCTTCTCCCACACGAGCTCCGTCACATGCCCGCGCGGCAGACGACCGCTGGCGCCACAGGTCTTGCACTTCTCATCCACGGCGAGCGAACCGCCGCTGAGCTGGAACGAGCGGACGGCTTTCCCTTTCAGGTCGTAGTTGCCGGCGACGAGGCCCGAGCCCTTGCACGCGTAGCAGAGGCCTTCCTTGAACCAGAAGACCTTGAAGCCCGCCCCAGCCATGAGCGTCGTCATGAAACGATCCTGGTTGGCCTTCGAGTCTGCGAGTTCGCCGACCTGATTGAAACCGCCAACGGTCGGTTCGACATGCACCTTGATCGTCCCGAAGGGCACGAGGTCGGGGTCCGTCAGGAAGATCGTGACCGGCGTATTCTTGAACGAGCCAGCGAAATCATCGGTGCCGAGCGCCTTGTCGAATTCATTGGGCACCTTCCGGATGAACACCGCTGCGTGCGCGCCGACGAGCCGGTCGGACAAAGCCGTGCCGACCTGGATTTCGGCCATCCGGCACGTCACGTCGCGCGCATGCTCGGCCGCTTCTTTCGGCGTACGCAAGACCTTGAGGGGTGTCCGCTGCAGCTCAGCGCCGTCGGGCCGCATCTGCGCCGTCTTACCCACGGAGTTGTCGCCGAAGAGTCGCGTCAGATCCGAGAACCCGAAAGGGCTATTCTCGTCGACCTTGCGGATGAGCGTGCGGGCGTAATCCTGCTGGACCAGCGTGCCGTTCGCGCCGACGTGGTACTGCTGACGAAAGGCCATCCAAAGCACCGCGAAATCCCTCTGATTATACGCACCCGACGGCGACAGCTTCGCGACGACGAACGTCTCGACCGGCACCGACGGCACCGCCTGAGCCCAGACGGCGAGGAAAGTACCCGCGATGGCCAGCCAAACTTTCATTCCGTGACGTTAACCCGCCCCACCCACCCCGCAAGCACGAGGCATCTTAAGGGTAGGGACAGCACCACGTGCTGTCCTAGTTATTCTCATCATGTTCGCCGCAGGGCGGCCAACCGCCTCCGCCTTACTTAGGTCGGGCTGACCACCCTTGGTCAGCCGTGGTTGAGCGAGGGCACTCAACCCTGCCCACTCCAACCCCTTTTCCCTTCCATCCACTCAGTCCTCTATTCAGTCCTCAACGCAGTCCTCAATTCAGCCCTCTGCCCCTACTCTGCGCTCGATACCCCACCCTCTCCCCTTTATTACTCCCCCATGGCGCCTAACCCGCTCAAGCCGCTCATCAAAGGGATGTTCGTCATGCTCGCCGTGGCGGCGGTCGTCTTGTTCGCTAACTTCGCCCGCCTCACGCTGATCGCCGAACAGGAGCGAGTCGCAGAATCCCAGAAACGCTCCAAGGAAATCAACGAGCGCTTCCAGTCGACGATCTCGGAGAAAAATTATCGGGTCACCAAGCCGCGTCGCGAACAGGAGTCGGGCCCGGATAAAGAGGCGGCCGAGAAGCCCAAGAAGTAATAACCCTAGAAAAACACCCCAGAGGTTGTCCTTTGACGGAGACCCGGCGGACGGGAGGATTTCCCTATGCCCTTCCGCCTCCTTCTTCCTCGCTCCGAACGTCCTGACACCGTCGCGCCTTACTCCCGCCTGCTCTGCGTGAAACTGAAGACGGGCAAGACCTTCATCGTCAGCACCGAACTCTGGCACCTACTCCCCCAGGGCGATGAAGTAGTTTCGATCCTCAGCGCCAACGGCCGCCCGATCTTCGCGGCGATGGAACCAGTGAAGCACGTGGAGCTGACGCCAGCGAGATAGGCGTCTTAAAGGCAGGGACAGCACCACGTGCTGTCCTATCTCTCGCTACGCTCGAGGCTTCAGCGCTTCAACCGCCGCCTTCAACTCTCTCGTCCGCTCCTTCACATCGCCAGTAGGGTCCATCGGCGCCCCGACGACGATTGTGACGCAATGGCGATAGAACGGCCAAAGGCAGAACAGAATGATATTCTGCACGGTGATTGAGAACGGCGTCACCCAGCGGCCAGGATAACTGCCGTAATGGAAGTAAACCGGAACCATCGGCACCCCGGCCTGCTGCGCGATGCGCACCGCACCGGTCTTAAACGGCAACTCGGACTCGCCGAGTGCCTCGACCAGTCCAGTCGGGCAGATCGCCACGGTATGCCCCTGTTTGAGCAGCGCTACCGCGTCGTCAATGGACACCTGCACGAAGCCCCAGCGGAGCGCGAATTTCCTGAGGAACGGGAAAGAAAACACCAACGGATGCACGAGCAGGCGCGCCGACGAGCGGACCAAACCGAAGAGGAACACGTCGCGATAGCTGACATGATTACCGCAGAGCAGCACCGTTCCTTCGGGCAACGTCCCCACGACCTTCGCCTCACCCACCAACATCCGTATCATGGTGGTCGCCGGGCGGGGACTTACTGGCAAAGGGACGTCTGCTGGCATAAGTTATGCATACACCTGACTCATACCTTAGCAACTAGTCAGCGGGCTCTTCGCCGTGACAGTCAGTAATCCAGCGATAGTTTTAGGTATTTATTCATAAGACCGCCATACAGCGCCCGCGGGCGGGCGACCGCAATACCACTCAGCCGCCTGTCCGCTTCTTGCGGAGTTTGTTCGCGTAATGAGAGAAACCTAGGGCAGGGATGAAGAGCAGGATGCCACATAACCGCAACGTTGAGTAGTCCGCAGGTCGGTATAAGCGGCTGGTTGCATCCATCATCACCTTCTTACCCGCATCAACACGAAGCCGTCCGGCCCAGATCTCAGACGCGGCCATGCCGTGTATTCGCATCGATAAAACCAATACCCCCTATTCGCTTTAATTGAGTCCTATTATAATGAAAAGCTAAGCCGTCCTAGGCTTACTATTGCCTAACCACAATACTGCGTCTCTATAGCACCTATCATGCACCTAAAATCTTTCCTGTTTGCGCTGATTTGCCTAGTGGCGTCCCATGCCGCGGCACAGTCGCAGACAAAGAAGACCACGATTGCAGGTCAAGCCAACGACCAGTATTCAAACTACAACGTACCTTCCTATGGCTATGTGACGAGATACTACGATAACGGTGCCTGGCGTTATTACGTTAACGGTTCGCTGCTCGATTCTAGCTACTTCGGCACCCTCAAGACTCTAACCAGCAACGCGACATTTGACCTTGGGAAAATTGGGCAGTTTGGGCGTATTGAGACGGATCAAAAATTCGCGCTCATCTGGCAGACTTTTCGCGAAACGCATTCTCTCAGCACCGCAGGGAGGTTTGTTCCGGCCAATAGGGCAAACACGCCCGCCCATAAGCTGTCCCTTTATGAATTCGCGCATTATGTTTCGGAAGCTCGGCCGGCCATAACGATTACCTCCATGGTGAGGTGCGAACGCTGCTCTGGAAAACGAATGCGGACAGGGTTTACGCCTACGGGTGCCGTGGGTGAAGTCCCTTGCGAAGACTGTAATGCTCGTGGCAGTTTCGCTAAGCAGGAGAATTACGCCCTCATCGTCACTGGGCCCCTCCCCCAAAGGCCAACGCTCGCAGAACTTATCAAAGAAGGCCTAGTGAATGTCACCGCCCCCACTCCGGCCCCGCCGCCGCCCCCGACGGCATACAAGGAACCTGAAGTCGTCAGAGAACAAACGCCCGATGCCCGCTTTAGGAGCGCGAAGGCTAAAGCCGAGGCCGGAGATTCACAGGCCCAGTACGAACTCGGCCTTTTCTACTCCCAAGATTATGAACGTGTCGTCGCCATCGACTACTTTGAAGCCTTCGCGTGGACGCAAAAGGCAGCCCTGAAAAATCATCGAATGGCCCAGCGACTTCTGGCCAAATTCCATGAAATGGGTCGGGGGACCGACAAGAACCTGGGGCTGGCGCTCAAATGGTACAGATCCTCCGCCCTCCTCGGCTGCAAACAAAGCCAGCGGTGGATGGGGCAGATGTATTACATTACCTTCGGCGGCTCGAAGACCTACGAAGAATTCATCAAAAAAGACGATTCTACCCTCTCCGAAGCCTACGCCTGGTTCCTGCTTGGCGCGGAAAAAACCATCCCCGCCCGTGGCGATAACAAGACTCCGACGCCTGAAGAGCTTTCGTTTGGTCCAGCTCTCTTGATTAGGGACTATAATTTTGAGACTTCCACTCAAGGCGCGTCCGAAGGCGAAAGGGATAATCTGGCGAAGAACTCCAGTTTTACCCGTGCGATATCGGACTCCGCAAAGGCGAGGTTCTCGAGCCTTAAAGACGAATCGAAAGAGTATCAGGATAACAACAAGTCACGCTAAACATAAACTGGCGGAGAGGGAGGGATTGGTTGCGCTTCGCTGCAGGCCTGACGGCCCAATGCCTAACGGCATTGCCTGTTCGCCCTACGGGCGCACCGAACCCGAGGGTTCTCATCCTCCCTTTGATCTTTGAGTCATCTGGGCCTCGAAGCCTCTGGGCCTCCGAGCCTCTTCAAAACTGGCGGAGAGGGAGGGATTCGAACCCCCGGAGCCTTGCGGCTCGGCTGATTTCAAGTCAGCTGCAATCGACCACTCTGCCACCTCTCCGTAAGCAGGATTCAACGGCGGCTGGGGTCTTCCCTCAAGCGGATTCGGTGCCTTACCCTTGGGCTTTCTCCTGATTTCCCAAGCGGAACGGATTCGCCCTTGATAAGTGGATGAGTACCTGCGTCCGCGTCGAGGAGATCGACGGCCCTTACGGCCCCTTCGCCATCGGCGAACGCGCCATCCAACGTCTCTGGGCCTCGGGCGAAGTCCGCGGTCCGATGGCCGCAACCTCCGGTGCGACCATCGAGATCATCCACCCAGGCGATTGGAACCGTGGCGCGGGGCCCGACTTCCTGGGCGCCGAAATCCTGGTCGACGGCCAGCGCCTCCGCGGGGACATCGAGATCCATCTGCGCTGCTCCGACTGGAACGCCCACGGCCACGACCGCGATCCGAATTTCGGCGGGGTGATCCTCCACGCTGTCCTGCTGCCAGGGACGAAAGACGTCTCGACGCTCGCCGGCCATCACCCCGAAACGGTGGTGCTCCTGCCCTACCTCCCGCGTGACCTCGAAGACCTGGCCGAAGAAGACGCTCTCCTCGAACTGCGTGGCCGCTCGGGCGAAGTCGCCAAGCGGGTGCTGGAAGCGGAACCGAATCTTGCGCTGGGCCTGAAACGTCGCGCGCTCGAACGCTTCCGCAATAAGACCAAGCACGCCCGCGCCCGCATCAAGGAGGTCGGCTGGGATTCAGCCTGCCACGAGCTCTTCGTGGAGTCGCTCGGCCTCGGCGGCAACCGCGCCCCGATGTCGGAACTCGCCCGCAGCCATTCACCCGAGCAGATGCTCATCCTCGGCCTCGACGGGCTCTACATGGAAAAATGCGGTCGCTGGCGTCTACGCGGTCTGCGCCCCGCGGGCCACCCGCACCGGCGGCTCGCCCAATACCTGGAGCTCTATCGCCGGCGCCCAAATTGGCGCACCCATCTCCGCGAATGGGCGCTCACCCTACCCTCCTCGCCGCTGGTGTCCGCCCGCCGCCGGCTGATCGACGAGGTCTTCGCCTGCCTGCTCTCCGACGGACGCGCCGATACCCTCTGCGTCAATGCACTCCTACCCCTACTACAGGACCCCCGGCACGCCCTTGATCGCAGCTGGCTCGACTGGCCGCCCGGCCATCACCCTGACGATATCCATGAGGCCCGGTCCCTGATCGGGCTGTCTGGGTCGGCCCGAAACTGGGAAGTCCAAGGCATCCTGGATATCCTGCGCCGTTCGGCAGCCTCGGCCGAACCGAAGACGGCTTAGGCCATCATCTTCCGCGCCTTCTCGAGCGAGACGGTCAGGCGGTCGACTTCCTCGAGCGTATTATAGAACGCAAACGAGGCACGGGCGGTGCCGCTGAGGCCGTAATGCTTCATGAGCGGCATGCAACAATGGTGACCCGTGCGGATGGCGATGCCGTCCGCATCCAGCAACGTGCCGATATCGTGCGGATGGCCGCCTTCGATATTGAAGGAGATGACGGCAACCTTCTCGGGCGCCTCACCCACGATAGTGAGGCCCTTGATAGTCTTGAGACGCTCGGTCGCAGCGGAGAGTAGAACCTGCTCATGCGCGTGCGCGGCGGACTGGATGGGCATGAAGTATTCCAAGGCGATGCCGAGGCCGATGGCACCGGAGATATCGGGCGTGCCGGCTTCGAACCGCTCCGGTGCCTCGCGGAAAGTGGTGCCAGCGAAGTCGACCTTGCGGATCATGTCCCCGCCGAACTGGTAAGGCGGCATGGCGTCGAGCAACTCCGGTCGACCCCAGAGCACGCCGATGCCAGTCGGTCCAAAGGTCTTGTGTCCGGAGAAGACGTAGAAGTCGCAACCGAGCGCCGGGACGTCGACTTTAAAGTGCGCGGCGGACTGGCAGCCGTCAACCAACACCACGGCACCGACAGCCTTGGCAAGGCGTGTCATCTCGACGGCGGGGTTGACGGTCCCTAAGGCGTTGGAGACGTGCGCAAAGGCGACGAGCTTGGTGCGGGAGGAAAGTAGGCCTTTGAAGGCGATGAGGTCGACCTCGCCGCGCGGCGTGACGGGCGTGACGACGACCTTGGCGCCCGTACGCTCGGCAATCACCTGCCAGGGCACGATATTGGCGTGGTGCTCGAGGTGCGTGAGGAGGATTTCATCGCCAGCCTTGAGATTCGCGCGACCCCAGCATTCGGCGACGAGGTTAATACCCTCGGTGGCGCCGCGCACGAAGACGCAGCCGCGGGTATCCTTAAGCCCAAGGAACTTTGCGACCGAAGCGCGGGCAACTTCGTAGGCCGTGGTGGCCTCCTCGCTCAGGAGGTGGACGCCGCGATGGACGTTGGCGTTCTGCTCGGAATAATAGCGTTCGAGGGCCTTGATGACTACCAGCGGCTTCTGGGAAGTCGCCGCGTTATCGAGGTAAGTCAGCGGCTGTCCGCGCACAGATCGCCCCAAGATGGGGAAGTCCTTGCGGAGGGCGGCGACGTCGAACGCGGGCATAGACCGAACGTAGGCAGACTCAGACGGGGCGCAACCGGGAAGCGAACTTAGGGTGCCGCTGGCAGGCGCACGGCCTTGCGGATATAGGCAGGCACGTCCACATCCTGACCATCAATAAAGGTCATCGGCGTACCGCCAAACAGACCGCGACGCATCGATTCCTCCGTCGCAAATTCGAAAATCGGCTGAGCGGGATCCTCCGCCTTAGCACCCTTCTTGGGCTTCGCTGGCGCTTTCGGCGCGGGTAACGAAGCGCCCAGCACCGAGACTTCGATGCGATCGCCGAGCGCAGGTTCAATGCGCGCACAGAGAACCGTGGAAGTTTCGCCGCCAAACCGCGTGCGGATTGCCGCGACGGCCTCGAAGGCCTCCGTCGAGGTCATCGCCGAACCGCCCGCTACGGTGACAAAGAGCGAGGCGACTTTCGCGACCGCACCAGGCGCATGCGCGAGCGGGCAATCACAGGCCGCACGGGCGGCTTTCATCGCGGCACCTTCGCCTTGACCGACGCCGTAAGCGAACAGCGTGGGCGATCCGGGAGTGGAAAGAAGCGAGCGTAAGGCGGCCGGGTCGACCGCGATGAGGGCGCCAGGCGCGAAGGCTGAAGCCAGGCCACGGAGCGCGCCGCCGACCCAGTTATCTGCCGCGGCAAACGATTCAGACAGAGGTGCGTCGGGCGAGACCTGCTGGAGCAGGAGATCGTTATGCACCACGACGAGCCCGTGGCACTTTTGGCCGAGTTTGACCGTGGCGTCATTGGCCTGTCGCATGCGGCGCTCGCCTTCGTGCGAGAACGGCATGGTCGCGAAAGAGAGGACTGTCGCACCACACTCGGCCGCAAGACTGGCGACCACGGAGGCAGCCCCGCTGCCAGTACCACCACCCAAGCCGGTGACGAGCACGACTACCGGGATGCCGGCGAACAAGCGGCGGAGCGCGGCTTCTTCAGATTCTGCGGAAGCGAGGCCTAGCGCGGCTTCACCCCCGGTACCCATGCCGCGCGTCTGCGCCCGGCCGAGCTGCAACGTCGCGGCGGTGCCGGCGGACAAGGAACGTGCGTCGGTGTCGAGTAACGCGACGGCGACTTCAGGCGGCAACTGCGCCGACAGGCGCGTGACCATCGAGCACCCTGCCCCACCGAGGCCGACCAGGAGGATGGAAGCGGGCGTGGACATTTTAGAGTCGGAAGAGTTCCTTGAGCTGGGCCAGGAACCCACGCGGACGACGCATCGGGGGGGGCGCATCCGTGATTGCGGCAGTCATGAGGCCCACCACGCCGGCATACTCGGGCTTGCGGAGGGATTCGTTCTCAAAGTTCGGGATACCCACGCGGGCGGAAAGGCCCGTCACCAGCTGCACCGCTTCGGCCGCATCAGCCAGGCTGGCGGAACCACCAGTCAGGATGACGCCAGAAGGGATCATGTTCTGGTCGAGCTTCACGGCATGGCCGGGGAAGATTGCCTCCAGGCGGCGGAGCACGTCCTTGCGTACGAACTCGATCGTCTCCTGGTAGCGAAGCGAGAGCACTTGCGTAATCGTGCCGCGATTAAACTGCTGGTCACCCACGCCCTTATCGCCGTCCTTCCAGATAGTCTGGTTGACATCGTTCTCGCGGTGCATCGCGGAACCGAAGCGGAGCTTCAGATCCTCGGCCGTCTCGCGGCTGATGCGCAGCGCCACGCTGAGGTCGTTGGTCAGGTGCTCGCCGCCGACAGGGATTGATCCGGCACAGAGGATATGTTCCTTGTAGTAGAGAATCCAGTCGGTCGTGCCGGCGCCCATGTCGATGACCAGCACGCCCTGCTTGTCGGCGTCGCTCGCGGTCGCGCAGGCCGCGGCATGTGAGGCCAGGATGAAATCGCGGACCTTGATGCTCATGCCGTTCACCATGCCTACGCGCATACGCATATTACCCTCCTCCATCGTCACGCGCCAGAAAGTGACCTCGAGACGCTTACCGGCCATGCCCACGGGATTACTGAC
>CAIVYX010000173.1 GCA_903910245.1 uncultured Opitutia bacterium
AGGCTGGCCTCTTCCGTGCGGAAGGGTTTGCCGGTCGTGGCGAACATCGAGTCGACGACTTGTTCGGCGGAGAGGCGACGCGGGGCGGGCGAGGCGAAGAGCGGGCTGGTCTGCCGGAGCGTTGGCTCCGTTGCGCGCTGGTAGGCGTGCGAATTCAGGATGAGGCGCAGGACGTGGTCAGCGTCGTAGCCGCTACGCACGAGCTCGCGGCCGAGCCAGCGGAGAAGTTCTGGGTGCGAGTTCTTGGAGCGTTCCCAATCCCAGGCTTGGTCCACGAGGCCGCGACCCATGAGGCGGGCCCAAAGGCGATTGGCCATCACCTGGGCGAAGCGTTCATTCTGCGGGGCGGTGACGAGCGTCGCGAGGCGATCACGCGGGTCCTTCGGATCGAGCGCGAGGTCGTCAGCGACGCTTTCCTGCGAGAGTTCGGGGAACGGCCAATGGGGTTCGACGGAGGCGCCAGGTTCGAGGGTGACTTCGATGAGCGGCTTGCGACCGCCTTCGCGCAACTTGGCCATCGAGACGCTGCTCGTGATCGGAACCTTCACGGCCTTGGTCTCGAGGAGGGCGGCAAGCGCGAAGACCTGCTCTTGCTTGGCGGTGTGCGCCGGGGCGTCGTGGCAGCGCGCACACTTGGTCTCCATGCCAAGGAAGGCGGTGGTCACGATCGTGGCCTTGGCGGCCATGGGCACGTCGTTCTGCGAGGCGATGCCGAAGCCGGCTGGACCGCCGGCGGCGGAGCTGCCCTTGAGACGCAGCAGTTCGGTGACCATGAGGTCGAGCGGCTTGCGGTCGGCGAGCGATTCGTAAATCCACCAGCGGAACGGACCGGAGTTGTTTAGCGTGGGATTCAGGATGTTCGGGTTCTCGGCGAGGACGTCCTGCCAGTAGCCCGTCCAGTGGTCGGCGGCGCGCGGGTCGTGCAGCAGGCGGTCGATGACCTTCGCGCGCTTGTCGGTCGAGGTGTCGGTGGCGAAGGCCTCAATCTCAGTAAAGCTGGGCGGCACACCGACGGTGTCGAGCGTGACGCGACGGAGGAAGGCGAGGTCTTCGGTCAGAGGATTGATCGTGGTGGGCAGCGTGCGGTAGTCGGGCCACGCGGCGCCTTCCTTGATCCACTGCTCGATGGTTGCGATCTCGGTTGCGGTGAGGCGATGGCCGACGGGCGGCATGGCTTCGTCGGGGTCCTCGGACTTAATGCGGGTGAGCAACGGGCTCTTCGCGGGGTCGCCGGGGATGATGGCAGCGCCGTCGGACGTTCCGCCTTTAAGTGCACCGGCCCGCGTGTCGAGGTGGAGCTTGCCCTTGGGCTTCCCGCCTTGGTGGCACTCGAGGCAGCTGGCTTCGAGGATGGGAAAGACCTTGGCGTAGAAATCCACGCCGCCGGTCTTCACGGCTTTCACCTGACCTTGGTAGGCGACGATTTTCTGGGCGATGAAATGGTCGATGAGGTTGTTGGCCGGGAAGTTGGCGGCGAGCGTCGGGACGGGCGTCTCGGGCGTCTTGGCGAGCCACTGCTGCGCGGCTTCGCGGCGTTTCTGCCAGTAGTCGCCTTGGCGGGCGCGGGCGGCGGCACGAGCGGACGCATCGACCTTGGTGAGACGCGTCTCTTCTTGGGCGGCATAGGCGGCCCAGCCCGCGTCGTTATAACTCGGAGTGTCGGCGGAAGGCGTCAGGAGTTGCCAGTCAGTGCGTCCGGCGAGCGAGATAGCGGCGATGGTTTCGCCGAGCTCTGGGCGGCGGCGTGAGCCCTTGGTGTTGATGACGAACCCGACGATGGATTCGAGAATGATGCGGTGTTCGCCGCCCTTGGTTTCAAATTCGACCCAGGCGTCGCGGTTGCCAGGCGGGGCGAAGCGGAAGTCGCCGCCGAGGTCGAGATACTTGTCCTGATCCTTGATCGGTTTGTTGTCGGTGCCGGCGGGAGGGAAGGGCGTCTGCACCTGCAGCTTGCCATCGATGAAGAGCGCCGAGGCTCCGCGCCCGCGCAGGAGTAGGCGATGCTTGCCGGCCGGGAGTTTCACGGTCGCGAGCGCCCGCAGGAGATAAGGGTGGCCGCGTTCGGCGCGCACGCCGGTGTCGACATACTTTTCGGGGACGCGCGCGAAACCGAAGGCGGGGGCGACGTAACTGTCGGTCACGGCGGGAGCTTTTTCCGGCCAGACGTTGGCGGTCGGTTTCCAGTCTTCGCAGAGTTCGACGCGGACCTGACCTTGGGTGACCGTGGTCCAGTCGATCTTCGGCGCCTTGCGGACGACTTCCGGGGCCTTGGCGGCCTTGGTGCCGCTGGCGCTGTCGTTGCCGGCGTTGGGGCTGGGGCCGACCTGGGCGATGTCGGCCTTGGCGGCCGGCGGAAGGGTGGTGGCGAAGCGTGCGGCGATTTCAGCCGCTGGGACGAGGGTACGATAGAGGCGGATGTCATCGATCGCTCCGCGGAAGCTGCTGTTGGCGAGGCCGCCCATGGAGGAGCCGATCCACACCGGGGCGTCGTCGACCACGGGCGCATCGGTCGTCTCACCGTCCATGTCCCAGGAACCTTTGATCTCCTTGCCGTCGATCCAGCCGCGGATGCTCTCGGGTTTGCCGAATTCATAACGCACCGCGACGTGGTGCCAGCGACGGTCGTTGGCGAAGCCGGTGGGAGTCGTCCAGCGGTGCCACTTGATACCGGTGCCGGACGGAGAAGCGAAGAGGAAATTGAGACAGGCGCTGTCGTAGAGCACGCGCAGGCGCAGAGCCCAGTTCTGGTTGCTCGGGTTGGCGGACTTCGGGTCGGTGCGACCCTTACCGATGACATAGGCGTTCTCGCCTTTGCGAAGACCGTCGGGCTTCACCCAAGCTTCGAGGGTGATCGCGTCGCCGTTCTTGAAATCGAAGAGGCTATTTGCGCCCGCGTCCTTGATTTCGAGGTGCGCGCCTTTGCCGTCGAAGGTCGCGGCTTCATTCTTCTGCTCGAAGCGCGGGTAGTCCGGGCGACGGGGGCCAGGCTGTTTGAAGGCGACGGTGCCGACGGCGTTGAACTCCGGAAGGGCAGAGCCGTCGAAATTCCACACCGGCACGGACTGGGCTGAGGCGACGGCCGCGAGACCGAGGAAAAGGGGGACGAGACGGAGCATCTTCTGATGGGACAGGGGAGGGGCGGAGGGGGTTCCGCTTAATGAGGGAGAATGAAGTGGCCTTGGCGATTGGGTCAATCCTCTGGCTGGGGTTGCG
>CAIVYX010000174.1 GCA_903910245.1 uncultured Opitutia bacterium
CGAGGCGATTGCGCGGGGCGTCGGCGGGGAGCTTGCCGAGGGCGGAGGGAATCTCGGCGGCGACGGCATCGCCCTTCTTGTCATAGGCGCCGCGGATGAGGATGTTGGCCATCGCTGGGCTATCCTTCTTCTCTTCCTGCACGTGGGTCATCGGGCTACGGACGCGGATCATGGTCTGCTCGGCGGTCATTTTCGCGACGGCGTTCGAGGCGAGCTTGAACGGCTCGTGGCGGTTGAGGAGGAAGTGTTCGCGCAGGGCTTCCTTCTGCTGGGCGTTGGGCTTGCCGGCCAACGACTGACGCAGGGCGCCGAGCTTGGCGAGCGTCGTCGCCTCGCTCGGGTCAAGCGCGCGAGCGTAGAGAAAGACGTCTTGGATGGCGCCGTGGAACGGTTCGCTCTGGCTGCGTTGGCCGATGCGGGTCGGCGTCGCGGCTTTCGTGTCAGTCTTGAGCTTATCGACTTCGCCGCGGGTCTCGGCGAGGACTCCGTTGACGAAGATCTTCACGCCGGCGGCTTTGCCGCTGCCGTCGTAGGTCATCAGGACGTGTTGGTAGGCCGTGTTCACGACATTGCGCGTGGTGACCACCTTAAGAGCGTCATCGGGCCACTTGCTGATGATGTAGACGCCGAGGTTGCGGCCGGATTGGAAGAAGTTCCAGCCTTGGGCGCCCTTCGGGTCGTCCATCCGAGCAATAATCGCACCGGTGCCTTCGACCTTGTCGGCCTTGATCCAGGCAGCGGCGGAGAACGCCTGCTTGGTGCCGAAGTCGCCGGCGGCGCCGATGACGAGATGCGAACCCTTCTTGAAGACCGGCGCCGGGCCGATCTTGCCGGCCTTGTTCCAGGTCACGGGCTCGCCCGCGGCGGTGGTGCCGGCGGGGATGCCGGTTCCTTCGTTGAGGGCGAGGCGGGCGATGAGCGCCTTGGCGGGAATGTCCGCGTCGAGATCGGCAGGCTTGGCCTTCGCGAACCACTGCTCGAAGAGTGGGGTGCCGAGCTTGCGGGCTTCCGCGACCTGCTCGTTGCCTTTAGCAATCTCGGCGGGCAGGGCGTTCCAGCGCGGACGGTCGGCGTCGGTCGGGAGGGTGAGCACTGGTCCCTTGCCGTCCTTCACGTTGCCATCGAGTCCGCCTTGGGTGGTGTTCCGGAAGAAGGCGGACATCGCGTAGAAGTCCTTCTGTGAGAACGGGTCGAACTTATGGTCGTGGCACTGGGCGCAGTTGGTGGTGAGGCCGAGGTAGACCCAGCCCATCGTCTGCACGCGGTCGGCGGCGTAGTTGGCGAGGTTCTCTTCGACGATCGTACCGCCTTCGTTGGTCGTCGGGTTGCAGCGTTGGAGGCCGGTGGCGATGCGCTGGTCTTCGGTCGGGTTGGGGAGTAGGTCGCCGGCGAGCTGCTCGAGCGTGAACTGGTCGAAGGGCTGGTTGCGGTTGAACGACTTCACCACCCAGTCGCGGTAGGGCCACATCTCACGGTAGGCGTCGAAGTGCAGGCCGTGCGAGTCGGCGTAGCGGGCGGCGTCGAGCCAGTAACGGGCGCGGTGTTCGCCGTAAGCTGGGAGGGCCATTAGTTCGTCGATGAGCGCGGAGAGCTGCGCGTCGCTGAGGCGGCTGCCGTCCTTGGGCAGGTGCTTGGTCAGCAGGGCAGGTGCGGGCGGCAGACCGGTGACGTCGAGGCTGACGCGGCGGATGAGCGTGGCGGCGTCGGCTTCGGGCGCAGGCTTGAGGCCGGTGGCGGCGAGCTTGGCGGCGACGAAGCGGTCGATGGGGTTCTTGGCCCAGCTGTCATCGGAAGTCTTCGGCAGCGGCGCCTTCTGCGGAGCGACGAGGGACCAGTGCGGCTGCCAAGGTGCGCCTTGTTCGATCCAATGCTTGATGAGCGCGACCTCGGCGGTCTTGAGCGTCTTGTGCTCCTTCGGCGGTGGCATGATCTCGTCCTCGTCCTTGCTGGTGATGCGCTGGAAGAGCGGGCTCTTGTCCGGCTGGCCCTTAAGGATGGTGGGCGGCTCTTCCTTGCCGTCCTTGGACA
>CAIVYX010000175.1 GCA_903910245.1 uncultured Opitutia bacterium
AGGTGCGGGCGTTCTGGCTGAGGGTGATGGGATGCAGTTCGACGATGCGGGTGCCGAGCTTGCGGTATTCGGCGGGCGAGGGCGGGGCGTCCTTGTATTTGCCCGTGCGCTTGAGCGGGTCGTTGAAGGCCCAGTGCTTGATGTCGCCTTGGCCGCCCTGCATGACCGCGCAGCGGACGCCGGCGTGCCACGTCTGCACGAAGTCCGCGATCTTGGCCTTGGGGAAGTGAAGATTGGACTCGGGCATCGCCAGCTTCTTCTGGATGCGGTCGAAGCAGAGTTCTCGGTCGGCGCGCTCGAAGGACAGCGCGTGCGTCACCGGCACTTCCTTATTAGTCTTGTCGTCATACCATTCGTCCATGCCCCAGAAGTGGGCGTGCTTCAGGCTGAGTCCGAGTTCGTTGACCAGGCGGGCGACGAGCGGGAGTTGTTCGGTCGGACCGATCGGGCCGCAGATGCCGACCGGGTTGTCGGCCGTGGCCTGCTTCCACGCCGCGATGTATTCCAAGGCCTCGGCCAGGTAGAAGTCCTCAAGGGTGTCATACATCACCACCTTGAAGCCCGGACGCGACAGCTGGCGCAGGTCGCGCTCGGTCAGCTTCGCCGCATCGTTGATGAGCGAAGAGTCGAGCGTCGTGTAATCCCACCAGTCGGGGGCGATGTGGCTGAGCTTGCGGGACATATGTTCGAGGACTGGAGGGCGGGAGGACGAGAGGGCCTGAGGGAATTAGGCGCGGGTGTCTTCGGCGGATTTTTCGCGGAAGAGGGCCAGGAAGATCGGGATGAGCGCGGCGCTCATGATGGCCGGTACGAGCCAGATGGACTTCCAGTTATGGGCTAAGCCAAACCAACCGAAGGTGTATTGCTGCACGACGACACCGGAGAGCCACGAACCGACGAACATGCCCGCACCGAGGGTGAACACGGCGTGGAGGCCCTGGGCGGAGGCGCGGAGGCTATCTCCGGCGGCCTTGTCGACATACATGCGGCCCATCACGAAGATGAAGTCATAGCACATGCCGTGGAGGAGGATACCGCCGAGGACCATCCAGGTGGCCGTGGGCTGTTCATGGAAGTAAGCGAACAGGGCGAAGCGGACGGCCCAGGCGGCCATGCCGAGGATCATGATGCGCTTGGCGCCAAGGAATGGCAGGAGCACCGGCAGTAGGAGAAGGAAGCCGATTTCCGAAAACTGTCCAAGGGTCATCTTGGAAGTGTAATTAGCGACTTGCATGTCATCCAGGAAGGCACCGGTCCAGGCGAAGTAGAAGCTCAGCGGTATACAAATGAGGAACGAGCTCAGCATGAACACCGCGAAAGAGCGGTCCTTGAAGAGCTTCAGCGCATCGAGGCCGAGGAGCTTGCTGGCCGAGACCGGGCCGGCGTCGCCCTTGGGCGGGGTATTCGGGAGGCTGAAGGAGTAGAGCGCGATGGCGATGGCGACACCGCAGGCGAGGGTGAACATGCCCTTGTTGTCCGCCAGTCCCGCGAAGTTGATCACGTTCGCGGCGGCGATCCAGCCAGCGGAGGCGGCGGCCATGACGATCGGGAACCACTTGGCCGGATTCGGGGCGTGGGTGAGCGTGATGGTGTTGATGAGCCCGTGGCCTGCCATGTAGGTCAGCGTGTAGACGATGAGCGACGGGTAGAAGATGCTGAAGTTGGTCTGCTGGGAGATCCACCAGAGCAGGCCCGCGCCGAGCAGGTGCAGCACGCCGAGCAGCCGTTGGGCTGGTACGTAGCGGTCGGCGATGACGCCGATGAGGAAGGGCGAGACGAGCGCGCCGATAGCGGTGGTGCCGTAGGCGAGTCCGATCTGTCCACCCGTGAAGTTCAACTTCAGCAGGTAGACCGACATGGTGTTATACCAGCAGCTCCACACGAAGTAGTGCAGGAAGACCATCGCGGCTAAACGGATGTACAGGGTGGGGGTCATGGGTTTGTGAGAGGGTTAGGGGTGGGGGTAGGGGTGGGAAAGGAAAAGTTCTTTGCTCTTGGTTCTTTGTGGGTGAAGGGGGAAGCGGGATTAGGCGTGGCGGCGGATGGCTTCGCGGTAGGCGAGCGGCGGGAGATCTTGGTGACGCTGGAATTGGCGGTGGAAATACGCCGCGGTAGGGTAGCCGCACTGGTGCGCGATCTGCTTCACGGACTCGTCGGTCTCGGCGAGCAGGCGAGCGGCGCGGGCGATGCGCAGTTCGTTGAGGTACTGGGGCACGGACCGGCCGGTGCACTTCTTGAACAGGCGGCTGAAGGCGCTTTCGCTAAGGCCGGCCAACGCGGCGAGTTCGGGGACGTACAGCGGCTTGCCGAGGTTGGCCTTGATGTGGGCGACGACATTGCCGATGCGGTCGGAGGAATGTTCGTCGATGGTCGCATGGAAGCCCGGCGTGGCGATCTCCTTGAGTTCGTCGGAGCTGGCGGCGAGTTCGAGGAACTCGATCAGCAGGGCCATACGCCGAAGGCCGTGGGCCTTGGGCATCTTATGGAGGAGCGCGGCGGCCTGCTTGCGGGACTTGCCGCGGAATTCGAGGCCGAGGCGCGCGCGCTCGAGCAGGCGCCGGATAGCCGACACGGACGAATGCTGCGTCCATTCCTCGCCGAAGAGGTTTGGGCGGAATTGCACGAGGATCCACTCCACGCCGGCCTGGCGGCCCTTGCGGTCGTTACGGAAGTCGTGCGGGAGGTCGGACCCGAGGAGCAGGATTTCGCCCGCCTTGAGCGGCGCCATCTTGTCGCCGATCCAGCGCTCGGTGCCGCCGCGGAGGAGGAAGAAGATCTCGTGCTCGGGGTGGTGGTGCCAGACGCAGCCGAAGTCGCGTTGGCTCAACTGCTCACACGCGACGAGTTCGTTCGCGGAGACGGGGGATTGCTGTTCTTTGATGAGCCGCACGCTTATTTCTTTTTTGGTGCGGCGGTCTTCTTGGGCGCCGGCTGGCGTCCAAAGAACCACTTGGCCTCGCCGTTCCAGGCGTGGTCGGTCTCGAGGGTGTTGAGCTTGAGCTGGAACCCGTGGGCGTTGAAGCGGGCGGAGGTCCAGCCGGTGGCGTTGGTGTTCGCATTGAACACATAGGCGCAGGCGATGGTGCTGATGATGTGGATGCCGTTCTCTAAGGCCTGCGTCCATTCATGGGTGTGACCGTGGATATAGGCCTTCACCTGCGGGCGCTTGGCGATCTCCGGCCAGAAGTCTGCCGTGTCGGCGATACCGCCCTTATAGTGGCTCGTGTCGCCGCCGACCTGTGGGTTGTGGTGGCCGACGATCACGACCTGCTTGGTCGGGACTTCGTCGATCTTAGCCAGGATCCAAGCGATCTGCTCCGCGCCGAG
>CAIVYX010000176.1 GCA_903910245.1 uncultured Opitutia bacterium
AACCGCCCCGTCGCTCCCGACAATCCGATTTAAGCCTCCCCGTCCCGTGGAATTCAACCTCAAGAAAATCATCAAGGCCCTCCTGTTCTCGACCTCCGAGGCGGTGTCCATCAAGGACATCCAGAAGGTCGTGCAGCGCTATCACGCCCAGGCGGCCGCCGAGCGTCAGCCCGACCTGCTCGAAGCAGCCGGCGAGCCCACGATTCTGCCTGCGGCTCAGCCCGTCCAAGAAGTCATCCAGGATATCATCGATCAGGTTCCTACTTTGCTCACGGCCACCCAGATCCGCGAAGCGGTCGACGCGCTCGAGGCCGAGATGCGCGACGCCAACGACGCCTGTCGTATCTTGCAGGGCCCTGAAGGTTTCCGCTTCGTGATTTCGCCGGCCTATGCCGACTGGGTCCGCCTCCTCCGTGGCGAGCCGCGCCCGCAGCGACTCAGCCCCGCTTCACTCGAGACGCTTTCGATTGTCGCCTATCGCCAGCCGGTCACCCGTTCCGAGATGGAAGCCATTCGCGGTGTCTCCGTCGATAGCGCCCTGCATCGCCTGCTCGAACTCGAACTCGTCGCTGTCACCGGCCGCGCCGATCTGCCGGGGCGTCCGATCCAGTACGGCACGACCGACAAGTTCCTCGATTTCACTGGCCTGCGTTCGCTCGGTGAACTGCCGGCCTCCGACGTCCTGTCTCCCGCCCAGATCTCCGAATGGATCACTCGCGCGACTACCCCGGTCGCGGTCGGTGATTCCGAAGTCGGCCTGCCGCTCGAAGACCAGTCCCCCGCCGCGATTGCGACGGAGACCCCGCCCGAAGACGAGAAGCTTGCCGAATGAGCCTCGAAGAGCACCGCCGCGAGGTTGATCGTATCGACCGCGAGATTCTCAAGCTGCTCGGTGAGCGCTTGCAGGTGGCCCGTGCGATCGGCGAAGCGAAGCTAAAGTCGGGTGCGCCGGTCTACGCTCCGCAGCGCGAAGAACAGCTGCTCCGCTCTATCACCGAAGCCGCGCCAGCGATTCCGGCCTCTGGGCTCCGCGCGGTCTACCGCGAGATCATCTCCCTTTCCATCGGGGCCCAGATGGCCAATCCCGTCGCCTACCTTGGACCGGAAGGCTCCTTCACCCAGCAGGCCCAGATCCGCGCCTTCGGCACGAGCGTGCCGTCGCTCCCCCTTCGCGCCATCGGTGACATCTTCGCCGCGGTTGAATCCGGCGAAGCCTCCTACGGCGTCGTCCCGGTCGAGAACTCCACCGAAGGCGTTGTCAGTCACTCCCTCGACCTACTTGCGGAATCTGATCTCAAGGTCGTGGCCCAGGTTACCCTCTCCGTCGAGCAGTGCCTCGTCGGCCAAGGCCCCCTCGATCAGGTGAAGAAGATCCTCTCGAAGGACATCGCCCTCGCGCAGTGCCGCGGCTGGCTCTCCCGTCACGTCCCAGGCGCCGCGCTCGTCGAGACGGACAGCACCGCCGCTGCCGTGGAGATCATCGCCCGTGACCCGCAAGGTCAGGCCGCCGTCGCCTCCGCCACCGCCGCCGAATCGCGCGGCGTCCCCATCCTTGCCCGCGGCATCCAGGATCGCCGCGACAACGCCACGCGCTTCTTCGTCATCGCGAAGACGGCCAACACCGTTGGTGCCACGGACGAGGTCACGAGCGTGGTGCTCACGCTCAAGCATGAGCCGGGCGCCCTGCAAGGTGCGCTGGCCGCTTTCTCCGACCGCGGCATCAACTTAATCCGCATCGAGTCCCGCCCGAGCCATCGTCGCGCTTGGGAGTATCTCTTTTTCATCGATTTCCCAGGTCACTGGGACACCGCGGCCGTGCAGGCCGCCGTCACCGAACTCAAGGGTCGCTGCGAAGTGGTGAAGTGGCTGGGCAGCTATCCTCAATCCGCCGGATGAGCCGACGCGCCCTCGGAGGCGTGATGCTAGCCGTCTTCGGCGTGGCCGTGCTTTGGTCGGGCTATTCCTGGTGGAGCGCTTGGTCCGCTCCGCTCGTTCCCGTGGTTTTTCGTCCGTCCTTCTCCGTCGAAGGCATCTCTTCCGGTACGCCGGTCCGCGTGCAAGGCGTCACGGTGGGGCAGGTGAGTTCCATCGGCCTCGACGCCGACGCCGACGGCCGCCTCCGTCCGGTCGTCCGACTGATCCTCGATCCAGCGACCCTGGAAGATCGCGGCTTCGCTGACCGTCTGCGCGGCGACCGTCTGCGGATCGAAGTCGCCAAGGGCCTCCGCGCTCGTCTCGTGGCGGTGAGCCCTGCTTCCGGTATGCTGCAGGTCGAACTCATCTGGGATACGTCCGCGCCGGCGCCGACCGAGTCCTTGGCCGCCGATGAGATTCCGCCGCTCAGCAGTCATTTCCAGAGTAAGATCGCCAATTACGTCCAAGAGCTGCAGGACCTCGCCGAAAAAGACCTAGTCGGCATTGCGGTGGAGCTGGAGCGCGACTTGGACGCTTTTCACGACGCGACCGACCCCGAGCGGGCCACCCGTTTCTCGGCGATGATTGTCCGGCGTACTGGTGCGGTTCTTGAAGCCACCGGTGACGGTAACCTAGACGCGCAGAGCGCTCGGCTGATTGCGGCTTGTGCCCGCCTTCGTGAAACGGTCGAACGGGCCGATCGCAAGATGGACGACGAGACGCTGGCTCTCCTGCAGGTAAGCCTCGCCGACGCGGGCGCGGCGCTGGCATCCTTTTCGGCCTCCCTGGAAGGTTCACAGACCCATTTGAACGCTGCTTCGACGGAATTCTCCGAGCTCTTCCGCGCGGTCTCCGTCGCCGCCCGGACGTGGTCCAAGAAGGCGGCTGGCCTGACCACGGAGCCCCGCCCTCGCTGAGGGAACAGGCTTGCGGCGGACCCCCGGAGCGGGGATAGGTGTGGGCACTTACCAGCCATGGCCGACCCGACCGACAAGATGGAATCCATCATCAACCTGTGCAAACGCCGCGGGTTCGTCTTCCCCTCCTCCGACATCTACGGCGGCTTCAACGGCTTCTTCGATTACGGCCCCCTCGGCGTCGAGCTGAAGAATAACATCAAGCAGGCCTGGTGGCAGGACTTCGTTCACCGCCGCGACGACATCGTCGGCCTCGACTCCTCGATCATCCACCACCCGACGACTTGGAAGGCCTCGGGTCACATCGACAATTTCACCGACCCGCTCGTCGACTGTAAGGAGTCGAAGATGCGTTACCGTGCTGACCAGCTGTTCTTCGCTCCGGTGCGCGTCGCCGGCGAAACCATCGGCTACGTCTCCGTCCTCGAAGACGACGGCATGCAAGCCAAGGCTGACGAGATGGCCAATGACCTGAAGCGCAAGCTCGCCAAGCAGGGCGCGCTCGAGCCGATCGTGCTCAAGGATTACACCGAGTCCACGGCCGAGGAGCATGCGCTCATCCCCTCGCCCGCCACCGGCAAGCCGGGTTCGCTCACGCCGCCCCGCTCGTTCAACATGATGTTCCAGACTTACGTCGGCGCCATGCAGGACGCTTCAGCCACCGCCTATCTCCGTCCAGAGACCGCGCAGGGTATCTTCATTAACTTTAAGAACGTTGTCGACACGGGTCGCGTGAAGTTGCCCTTTGGCATCGCCCAAATCGGTAAGGCTTTCCGCAACGAAATCAATCCGCGCAACTTTATCTTCCGCTCCCGTGAGTTCGAGCAGATGGAGATCGAATACTTCATCTCGCCGGCCTCCGATTGGGCCACCGCCCATAAGGATTGGATCGAAGGCTGCCTGGCCTGGTTCGAATCCATCGGCATCCCGCGCGCCAAGCTCTCCCTCTACCCGCACCCGACCGAGAAACTCGCCCACTATTCGAAGGGCACCACGGACATCATGTTCGAGTTCCCCTTCGGTGTGCAGGAGCTTCAGGGCGTCGCCGCCCGCGGCGACTTCGACCTGACCCAGCACAGCAACGTCTCGGGCCAGAAGCTCGATTGGTTCGACGAAGTGGCCAAGGCCCGCTACATCCCGCACGTCATCGAGCCTTCCGTCGGCGTCGATCGCGTCTTCCTGGCCCTCCTCACTACGGCCTATCATGAGGACGAAATCGAAGGCGAGAAGCGTATCGTTCTCCGGCTGCCGGCCCGTATCGCGCCCTTTAAGGCCGCAATTTTCCCCCTCGTGAAGAACAAGCCCGAGCTCGTCGAGCGCGCCGAGGCCCTCTACCGCCGCCTGAAGAAGCGCCACAACGTTTTCTATGACGCCGCCGGAGCCATTGGTCGCCGCTACCGTCGTCAGGACGAGATTGGTACGCCTTTCGGCATTACGATCGACTTCGAGACGATCGAGAAGGGCGCCGGCGTCACGGTGCGCGACCGCGACACGCTGGAGCAGGTGCGCATGACCGAAGACGAGGTCGTCCGCTTCCTCGACGATAAGGTCAACGGCTGACCTTCACCGGCGCGCCCGCGAGCTCTTCTGCCAGCTTGGCGATGCGTCGCTTCCCGCAGAGGGAGGCGGCAATCGTCAGGTTGCGTAGGCCCTGCGGCAGGTGCGCGAGGTATTCCGGACGGCCCTTCTTATGGCCGAGGAAGCCGTAGGCGCCGCAGGCCTGCAGCAGGCGCTGCGTTGCGGCGACGTGGAAGAGGTAGGAGAATTCGTCGCTGGAACCCTTCCAGTCGGAGACTTCACGCGCATGGTCCTCGATCTCGATCCGCCAAAGGTCCATATCATTGCGCGTGAGGTAAGGGTCGAAGGCGAGCGAGGCGAAGTCGTAGAACATGCAGCCGTGGCGCAGGCCCTGTAGGTCAATGAGCCAGGCGGAGTCATCGCGGACCATGATATTCTGCGACTGGAAGTCGCGGTGGATCGTGACGACAGGCTGGCCCATGAGTTCTTTGGCGAGTGAGGCCATCTCATCAGCGATGGCCCGGTCGGGCTTGCGGCCGCCGAGCGCGTTGTCCTGGAAATATTGGCGCTCCCATTGGTAGAGGTTTGGACCGAACGCCTCCATCAGCGTGATGCCGGAACCAGCGAAGGCGTCGACGCCGAGGCGATGGATACCGGCGACCTGTTCGAGGGCCGAGGCGACGGGCGCCCAGGGGAATTCGGGACCCTGGGCGAGTGACCAGAGGTCGGTGTTGCCGAGGTCTTCGAGGATGAGCACGCCGGCGGCCTTGTCTTCGGTGAGCACCTGCGGGACCTGAACGCCGATCTTGTCGCGCAGTATGCCCGCGATGGCGCCATAGAGCTGGTTCTCAGCGCGCGAATCATCGTAGACGCATAGCACGGCGGACTCGCCGGAGGCGTTGTGCATACGGTGAAACTTTCGGCCGGAGCCGCCCTTGAGGACTTCACCACCAGCGGCGAGCTGGTAGCCGTGCGCCTTGGCGGCATCGGCCGGGGAGATTGCCCCGCGCACGGGCTTTTCGTGCTCGGCCTTCACGGCCTGATATTCCTCGACGGTACCGAGGTCGTGCCAGGTTGCGGCATCGTCGAGGAAGCCTTGGATGCTGTTGGGTTCGGCTTGGAGGCGGCGGAGGAAATGCTCGACCAGCGATTCAATCGAAGCGGGAACGCCCTGGACGAAGGCCTTGGTGACGACACAGATACCGGTGTACTGGTAGGAGGGGTCGGCTTTGCCGAGGCGGTCGCGCATGTCGGTCACGAAACCTTCGTCGGTGATCCGGACGTTACGATTCGGGCCCTGTTCGCGGACGACGAGCGTCGCGGCGCCGCCGTTGGCGAGGTGGTGCGCGTAGGCTGCGGTGATGTCGCAGCCAGAGAGGATATCGCCGTTCCAGATGATGAGGTCCTTGTCGTCTTCGCCGAGCAGACCGGCAATATTCGCGAGGCCACCGCCGGTCTCGAGCAGCACGGGCTCATGTACGAGCTTCACTTCGGCTTCGTCGAAGCGACCGGAAGGGAAGGCGAGCGTCCAGGCTTCAGGGCAGTGGTGCGTGTTGATGATGAAACGGCGCGTGCCCGCGGCATGGAGTTTCTCCATCGCTTGGACGACCATCGGCCGTCCGCCAATTGCTAGCAGGGGCTTGGGGCAGTTTTCGGTGAGCGGACGCAGGCGCGTGCCGAGGCCGGCTCCGAGGAGAAAGGCGGTACGAGGGAAATCAGACATGGGAAGATTGGGTGCAGGCGGGGCAGATGCCGTAGATTTCCATGATATGGGTCAGTTCGGCATAGCCCTTGGTACGGGCGGCGGCTTCGAGGCGCGAGGTATCGCAACCGGGCAGCCGGTCTATCCGACCGCAACGACGACAGATGACATGGTGATGGTGGTGTCCGGGCGAGACGAGGGCGTAGAGACTGCGGCCCCGCTCGAGCGGGTGACGCTGGACGATGCCGGCGTCGTCCATGGCGCCGAGGCTCCGATAGACCGTGACGAGGTCCAGTTTGTCATCGCCGGCCGCTTCATGGACCTGTTCTGCGCTGAGGGGGTGTTTGGCCGCCGCGAGAATCTTGAGCATAACCAACCGAGGGGACGTAACCCGCATGGACTTCTCCTTCATGCGGAGGACGGCCGCTTCGATGCGATCGTCGGAGCCCTCCCCGCAGCATCCTTCCTCATGGCGGTGGCCTTGGGACATGTCCCGTAGGTTTGGGGTCGTTTATGACGAGGCAACAACGAATGGCCACTTGCCTCCCGCCCGGGTCTGGTTTGGCTGGATGAGTCCATGTCCGACCGTCCGGCTAATCCGACCTCCGCTCGCGAGCTCTGCCCGGTCTCGTTCCGCGACTTTGTCTCGTCCGAGCCGTTCAAACTCGAGTTGGGCGGCGAACTGCCGTCCTTGACGCTCCGCTATGAGACCTACGGAACTCTGCTACCCGACAAATCGAACGCGATTCTAGTCCCCCATGCCCTGAGCGGAGACCATCATGTGGCCGGACGCTACTCCGCCGAGGACCGCAAGCCAGGGTGGTGGGATTGCTTCGTCGGACCGGGTAAGGCCATCGACACCAATCGCTTCTTCGTCATCGGCGTGAATTGTATCGGCGGCTGCCGCGGCTCGACCGGTCCGATCTCGGTCGATCCCCGGACGGGCAAGCCGTATGGCGGTTATTTCCCGGAGATCACCCTTGGCGACATCGTCCGCGCCCAGCGCCTGTTGGTCCGTCATCTCGGTATCGCTAAGCTCCATGCCGTCGTCGGCGGCTCGATGGGCGGCATGCAGGCCCTCATCTGGTGCGCCGACTACCAGGCCGAGGTCGGCCGCATCGCGGTACTTGCCGCTGGCCTGAGCCAGTCGCCCATGGCGATTGCGCTGAACGCCGTCTCGCGGGCTTGCGTGGAGCGCGACCCGAATTTCCGCGGCGGTCATTACGCCCCTGGCGAAGGTCCCGATTCAGGCTTGGCTATCGGCCGCATGATCGCGCACATCAGCTACCTTTCTTCCGCATCGTTTGAGCAGAAGTTCGGCCGCGCCAAGGTTCCGGGCGCTGGCGCCGGCGATGCCGTGCACTGGCAGGTCGAAAGCTACCTCGAACATCAGGGTAATTCGTTCGTTCAGCGCTTCGATGCCAACAGCTGGCTACGCATCACTCGTGCCGTCGATCGCTTTGATATGACCGCGCGCGCTTCCTCCGGCACGCTCTTCACGTCGGACGGTCCGGATGTGCTCGCGATCGGCTTCTCCAGCGACTGGCTCTATCCGACGAGTGAGCTGCGTATGCTCCTCGCCGCGGCGACCGCGGTCGGCGTCAATGCGGCCTACCATGAGGTCGTGACCGATGCTGGACACGACGGCTTCCTCTTGCCCGACACCGGGCTGACGGTTCGCCTGCACGCCTTCCTAGGCTAATCAGAGGAGTGGGGAAATCACCTTTGAGACCGCTTCGATAATCCGGCCAGTCAGGGTGCGGCTGCGGCGGTAGAGGTCTTCGGTGTAGCGCGTCGATTCCGTCTCCCAGCCCGCGATGAGCGCGCCGACTTCAGCCACCGCCGCGGGGTCGCGCACGACCGCGCCGATCTCGTAGTTCAGGAAGAGCGAACGCATATCGAGGTTCGCCGACCCAACAACCAGATGCTCTTCGTCGACAATCACGAGCTTGGCGTGGAGCACATCCGGCTTGAAGAAGTGGATCTCCGCGCCGGCCTCGCGCAGGGTGCGCAGGTACCAGCGGCGGGCGAGGTCAAGGAGGCGATGATCCGAGCGGCGCGGCACCATAATCTTCACGTGCCGGCCGGCATGGGCGGCGGTGACCAGTAGGGTGAAGAGCGTGCGGTCGGGTATGAAGTAGGGCGTCACGACCGTGATCGATCGCTTGCAGTTGGAGAACAGCTGCACGTAGGTCTCCCATAGGGGGTCGCCTTCGCAGTCGGGTCCGGAGGAGATGACTTCGACGCGTGCTGGGCCGACGTGGGGCGAGCGCTCGCGCAGCTGCGTCGCGAAACTCATCGGGGTCTCATCGGTGGCCTGGCACCAGTCGGCGAAGAAGACGCGCTCGATGGCGGCCGCGGTCGGCCCTTCGATGAGGAAGGAACAGTCGCGGAAACGGCGGTTCGAGGGCCTGTCGCCCATGTAGCGTAAGCCGAGGTTCTGCCCGCCGATGATGGCGGAAGTACCGTCGAAGACCGCAATCTTGCGGTGATTACGCCAGTTGGCCGAGCCTTTGCCTTGCATCGGCAGGGCGGGGTTGAAGCGGGCGACCTTGCCGCCGGCGCGGCGGAGCGGGCGGCAGAGGCGCAGCGGGATACCGAAGCTGCCGATGGCGTCGACGAGCAGGCGGACCTCGATGCCTTCCTTGGCGCGGGCGGTCAGGAGATTTACGATCTCCCGGCCGACGGCATCGTCGCTGAGGATGTAGGTCGAGAGGCTGATGCGTCGCTTGGCGCCTTTGATTTGCCGGCGTAATTCCCCAAAGGTGTCCTGTCCATGGCGGTCGCCGAGGAGGTGGAAACGGTTGCCTCCGAAATCCGGCTCCTCACTCAGACGCCAAGCGACGCGGTTCACTTCCTTCTTGGCGTCGGCGAGGGAGGAGTGCTTCCGGCCGCCGAAGAGAAAGAGGACCAAGGCGCTGGGAATGGGGAAGTACCAGGTCAGCGGGCCCCACAGCAGCAGGTAGGCGGGGGAGATGCGGGCGCGCATCACGCGCAAGAGCACGTAGATCTGGCAGCCGGTCTCGATGGCCTTGAGGGTGTTGTCTTTAAGTAGTCCCGTCCACCCCGCCACCAGAACGGCCAAGGTCGCCAGCAGCGCGAGCGTGGTGCTGCGAGTCAGCCGGCCGTATCCTCTGAACGGAACCATGTCGTCAAACTAGTCGCGATGCTTGGGATTGGGCACAAAAAAAGACCCCGGTTGCCCGGGGTCCGTTTGGGTCCTGCGAAGGACAGCTTAGTTTCCAGCCTTGTCGAGGAGGTCGCCGAGACTGTTGAAGTCTCCGCTGCCCGAGGAGGACGAACCACCGGCCGAGGGGGCCGGGGCGCCGCCAGTGGACGGTCCCTTGATGCGGTCGTAGCTGCTGATTTCGGCCTGGAGGCGTTCGGCGTCGTAGTTCGCGGCCTTGATCGAGAGACCGATACGACGGTCTTCCTTGTCGATCTTGATGACGCGAGCGGTGACGTCTTGGCCGACCTTGACGACGTCCTTAACGTTCTCAACGCGCTGTTCAGCGAGCTGGGAGACGTGCACGAGGCCGTCGATTTCGTCGGACAGTTCGATGAAGGCACCGAAGTTCGCGATCTTGGAGACCTTGCCGTTGACGAGGTCGCCGATGCGGTACTTGCGGTCGATTTCGCTCCATGGATCGGTCTGGGTCTGCTTGACGCCCAGGGAGATGCGCTGCTGGTCGACATCGACGTCGAGCACGATGGCTTCCACGTCGTCGCCCT
Organism: uncultured Opitutia bacterium; assembly: GCA_903910245.1. Taxonomy (GTDB): domain Bacteria; phylum Verrucomicrobiota; class Verrucomicrobiia; order Opitutales; family UBA953; genus UBA953. The sequence continues at coordinate 9,784 of CAIVYX010000176.1, forward strand.
TCTTCATGACTTC